>NZ_JBFAIU010000141.1:0-17904 GCF_040654855.1 Asanoa sp. NPDC050611 | reverse complement strand
CCTGGCGATCGCCCGTGCGGAGAACCCCGGCGTCCGGTTCACCGAGGGTTCGATGCTCGCCCTGGACCAACCGGACGGCAGCCTCGCGGGGCTGCTCGCCAACTACTCGCTCATCCACATCCCGGACGAGGTGCTGCCGGAGGTGCTCGCCGGCTTCCACCGGGTCCTGCGCCCGCGCGGCTGGCTGTGGGTCGCGTTCCAGGTCGGCGACGAGCCCCGGCACCACACCGAGGGCTTCGGCCACGCGGTCGACCTGGTCTTCCGCCGGCGCCAGCCCGAGGCGGTGGCGGCGGCCCTGGAGGCGGCCGGCTTCGAGGTGCGGACCCGGCTGGTGCGGGCACCCGAGCCCGCCGAGCCGACCCCGAACGCCATCCTGGTTGCCCGCAAGCGCCCGGAGTCCGACCTCGACTGAGCCTGGTCGATATCATGTCCGGCATGGTGCGCCGCCGGACCCTGTTCCTGGCCGCCGGTGGGCTGCTCGCCGGTTGCTCCGGGCGGGGCGAGGTCGGCGACGTCGAGCTGCGCCTGGCCACCGGGCCGGCGGGCGCCGTCTACCGGCGGATCGGCGGCGCACTGGCCCGGCACATCACCGAGCAGGTGCCGGGCGCCCGGGTGACCACGGTGCCGAGCGGCGCGTCGACCGACAACATCCGGCTGCTGCGCGCGGGGGACGTCCACCTCGGACTGTCCAGTCTGGACGCCACCATCACCGGCGACGGCAGCGCGCCCGCGGGCATCTCGGCCGTCTGCCGGCTCTACGACAGCCACCTGCACCTCGTCGTGCTGGCCGGCTCGCCGATCGACGCGCTCACCGACCTCGCCGGCCGACGGGTCTCGCTCGGCGCGCACGACTCCGGCACGGAGTTCACCTCGCGCCGGGTGCTCGCGCTCGCCCGGGTGCGGGCCGACGGCCGCAGCCTGAGCCAGGCCGAGTCGGCGGCCGCGCTGGGAGCGGGCGCGATCGACGCGATGTTCTCGCTGACCGGCGTGCCGACGCCGGCCATCACGGACCTCGCCCAGCGCCAGCCGGTCCGGCTGATCCCGTTGGACGCGCAAGCCGACGCGCTGGTCGCCGCGTTCCCCGGCCCGTACGCGCCGGCCCGGATCCCACCGACCGCCTACGCCGGCGTCCCCGCGACCCCCACGGTCGCCGTGCCGAACGTGCTGCTGGCCCGCAACGACCTGGCCGAGGACCTGATCTACGCGATCACCGACACGATCTTCACGCACACGGGGGCGATCACCTCTGGCGAGCGCGACGCCGGCGAGGCGCTGCCCGAGGCGTGGCAGATCAACGTGCGCACCGGGATCTCCACGGCGTCGATCCCACTGCACCCGGGCGCGGCCGCCTGGTTCCGCGACCACAAGCGCTGAGGTCACACCCGCGGCAGCGTGACCACCGCGGCGAGCCCGTGGCCGGAGCCGTCCGGGCGCGGCAGGCCGTCGTCCAGGCGCAGCTCGCCGCCGGCGGCTTTGATCAGGTCGGCACAGATCGCCAGGCCCAGGCCGGTGCCGGGCACGTTCTGGTGCCGCGAGGACCGCCAGAACCGGCCCAGCGCCTTGGCCCGCTCGGCCGCCGGGATGCCCTGGCCGTCGTCGCGGACCGCGATGGTGACGACGTCGCCCGGCCGCGCGGAGACCTCCACCAGACGGGCGCCGGACAGCCGCAGCGCGTTGCTGATCAGCTCGTCCAGGATGCTGCCGAGCCCGCCCGGCGGCTCCAGCAGGCGCAGCCCCGGCGGCACGTCGACCGCCAGCGTCTGGCCGGCCGTCGCGGTCAGCGCCCGCCACCGGTCGACCCGGGTGGCCAGCACCGCGTCGAGGTCGACCGGGGACGCGGTGCGCATGCTCTCCATCCGCGCGCTGGCCTGCAGCGAGTTGAGCGTCCGCTGCATCGCCTTGAGCTCGTCGACCGCGACCTCGAACACCGGCTCGCCGTGCGGCGCCAGGTGCGGCCGCAGGCTCTCCACCGCCAACCGCAGGCTCGTCAGCGGGTTGCGCAGCTGGTGGGACGCGTCCGAGACGAACGCCCGCTGGCGCTGCACGGCGTTCTCCACCGCGTCCATCATCGTGTTGAACGATCCCATGAGCCGGCGCAGCTCGACCGGGCCGGCCTCGGCGTCGGCGCGGGTGGTCAGGTCGCCCTGCGAGATCCGCGCGGTCGCGGCGTCCAGCTCCCGCACCGGCCGCAGGACCCACGCGGACACCGGCCAGGCGACCGCCGCGAGCGCCAGCAGCGGCAGCAGCCCGAGGCCCGCGAGCCGGGCCCAGCGCAGCAGGATGCGCTCCCTGGTCTTCGACAGGTCGGAGATCGCCACGACGGCGCCGACCACCTCGCTGTCGCGGCCCACCGGCTCGGCGACGACGAGGGCCGAGTCGGCCCACGGCGCCCACTCGCCGGACGGCTCCGACCGCGCGCCGGCCAGGGCCGCGGTCACGATGCGGGGCAGGGCCGGCTGTGACCGGGCCGCCGCCTGGTACGCGCCGACCGGGCCGAGCAGCACCGTGCCCGCCGGGTCGATGAGCGCGACCGGGATGCCGTACAACTCGTGGTAGCGGGTCAGCTCCTGGCGCAGGGCCTCGGTGCGGCCGGTCGCCAGCGCGGTCTCGGCCAGCGAGGCGAAGCGGCCGACGTCGTTGAGCCGGTCGACGTAGGTCTCCTGCATCTCCCGCTCGGCGACCGTGACGCCCAGCGGCACGCCGAGCGCCGCGACGAGCAGCACGGCCAACGGCACCAGGACGACGAGCAGGCGGCGGTGCACGGCGCGGCCGTCTCAGCCGACCAGCCGGTAGCCGACCCCGTGGACCGTCCGGATCTCCACCCCCGGCCGGCTCACCTTGTGGCGCAGCGCCGCGATGTGGGTGTCGAGGGTGCGGCTCGACGTCTCCCAGGTCGCGCCCCAGATCTGGTCGAGGATCACGTCGCGTTCGACCACGTTGGGTGCCCGCCGGGCCAGCAGCAGGAGCAGGTCGAACTCCTTGCGGGTCAACGTCACCGGGGCGCCGTCGACGACCACCTCGCGGGTGCCGACGAGGATCCGCACCGGGCCCACGACGAGCGGCTCGGCCGGGTCCCCCTGGGCCCGGGCGGCCCGCGTGCGGCGCAGCACGGCGTCGATCCGGGCGAGCAGCTCCGGGACGCCGAACGGCTTGACGATGTAGTCGTCGGCGCCGGCCCGCAGGCCGCGCACCCGCTCGTGCTCCTCGGACCGCGCGGTCACGGCGATCACCGCCGTCTGTGGCCGGTCGCGCAGCTTGCGGATCACGTCGAGCCCGTCGCCGTCGGGCAGGCCCAGGTCGACGAGGACCACATCGGACGGTGCGGCGCGCACGGCCTCCGCCGCGGTGGCGAGGCGGAGCACCTCGAAGCCGGCCTGCGCCAGCACGGTCACCAGGCCACGCGCCACGCGGTCGTCGTCCTCGATGACGGTGATCCGCATACCGAATTGTAGGGCCGGGTCAAGGGGCGGGTGAGCCCACGAGTTCTTGGGATTTCTCTGACACCATCGGCGTCCGGCTCGGCCGAGACTGGTGGCCAATCCATCGACAGATTGACGTGCGTGCGTTGACAAGGAGGCCGCGATAATGAGATCGACCAGAGCCGCGACCGTCGCCGCGATCGGCGTGCTGTCGCTCCTCGCCGCCTGCTCCGACAACGGCGGTGGCGGTGGCACCACCGGCGGGGGCGCCGGCGGCAACTACCCCGACCAGAACATCACGTTCGTCGTGCCGTTCAGCGCGGGCGGCCCGACCGACACCGTGACCCGGATGCTCGCCGACCCGATGGCCAAGCACCTCAAGGGCAAGATCGTGGTGCAGAACGTCGAAGGCGCCGGCGGCACGGTCGGCGCGGGCGAGGTCGCGCGGGCCGAACCCGACGGCTACACGGTGCTGATGCACCACATCGGCATGTCCACGGCGCCGGCCCTCTACAAGGACCTCGGCTACAAGCCGCTCGAGGACTTCGAGATGGTCGGCCTCGTGACCGAGGTGCCGATGACGATCGTCGCGCGCAAGGACTTCCCGCCCGCCACGATGGCGGACCTGGTCACCTACGTGAAGGAGAACGCGGGCAAGGTCACGCTGGCCAACGCCGGCATCGGCGCCGCCTCGCACCTGTGCGGGCTGCTGTTCCAGACCGCGCTCGGCGTCAAGCTGCAGGAGGTCCCGTACGAGGGCACCGGTCCCGCGCTGACGGACCTCGTCGGCGGGCAGGTCGACTTCATGTGCGACCAGACCACCAACACCAGCGGGCAGATCTCCGCGGGCAAGGTCAAGGCGTACGCGGTGACCACGCCGGAGCGGGTGAAGAGCCTGCCCGACCTGCCCACCACGGCCGAGAGCGGGCTGTCGAACCTGCAGGTCGGCGTCTGGCACGGGCTCTACGTGCCGAAGGGCACGCCGCCGGAGGTCGTCCAGAAGCTGACCGAGGCGCTCAAGGTGGCGCTGGCGGACCAGGCCGTGATCGACCAGATGGCCAAGCTCGGCACCGCGCCGGTCCCGGCCGACGACGCGACGCCCGAGGCGCACCGGGCCAAGCTCGAGGAGCAGCTCGCCACCTGGGCGAAGGTGATCGCCGACGCCGGGGTCAAGGCCGGCTGACGTGGAGCGCCGCCGGTCCTTCCCGGACGTTCTCGCCGGGAGCATCTTCGTACTGATCGGTGGCGCGTTCGTGGTGGGGTCGCTCAGCTACTCGCTGGGCACCCCGCTGCGGATGGGCCCCGGCTACTTCCCACTGCTGGTGGGCGGGATCATGGCCGCGCTCGGCCTGGCGATCGTCGTCAAGGGCCTGGTCGCCGGCGAGGTGATCGAGTTCGGTGCCATACCCTGGCGCGCCGTCGCCGCCCTCACGGTCGCGGTGGTGTTCTTCGGGTTCACCGTGCGGCGCCTCGGCTTCGTGCCCACGTCGCTGGTGGCCGCCTTCCTCACCACGCTGGCCAGCCAGCGGGTCCGGCTGCTCACGGCGCTGGCCGTGGCCGCCGGCCTGACCGTGGCCAGCACGCTCATCTTCGTCGTCGGACTCCAGCTGCGGATCCCGTTGTGGGGCCCCTGGCTCGGCTTCTGACGCGGCACCCGGATTGAGGCATGGAACTTCTCGACAACCTCGCGCTGGGCTTCTCGACCGCCTTCCTGGTCCAGAACGTCCTCTACTGCTTCGTGGGCGTGCTGCTGGGCACGGCGGTCGGCGTGCTGCCCGGCATCGGCCCGACGGCGACGGTGGCCATGCTGCTGCCGATCACCTTCAGCTTCGAGCCCGTGACCGCGCTGATCATGCTCGCCGGCATCTACTACGGCGCACAGTACGGCGGCTCGACCACCGCCATCCTGATCAACCTGCCCGGTGAGTCGTCGGCGGCGGTGACGGCGCTCGACGGCCACGAGATGGCGCGCCAGGGCCGGGCGGGTCCTGCCCTGGCCGCCGCCGCGATCGGCTCGTTCTTCGCGGGCACGGTCGCGACGGTCGCGCTCGCCGTCGCGGCACCGCCGCTGGCCGACATCGCGCTGAAGTTCGGCCCGGCCGAGTACTTCTCGCTCGTGCTGCTCGGCCTGATCGTGTCGATCGCGCTGGCCCGCGGCTCGGCCCTCAAGGCGCTGGCGATGATCGCGCTCGGCATCCTGTTCGGCACGGTCGGCCAGGACATCTACACCGGCACGCCGCGGTTCGTGTTCGAGCAGCGGGAGCTCTACGGCGGCATCGACTTCGTGTCGGTCGCGGTGGGCATGTTCGGCGTCGCGGAGATCCTGCGCAACCTGGAGAACGAGCACACGCGGACGGCCATCGTCGGCAAGGTGAAGAACCTGTGGCCGACGGCGGAGGACCGGCGCCGGATCGTCGGCCCGATCCTGCGGGGCACGGGCCTCGGCGCCGCGCTCGGCGTGCTGCCCGGCGGTGGGCACGTGCTCGCGTCGTTCACCTCGTACGCCGTCGAGAAGCGCATCTCCAGGCGCAAGCAGGAGTTCGGCCGCGGCGCGATCGAGGGCGTCGCCGGCCCGGAGTCGGCGAACAACGCGGCCGCGCAGACGTCGTTCATCCCGCTGCTCACGCTGGGCCTGCCCGCGCACCCGGTGATGGCGCTGATGGTCGGCGCGTTCATCGTGCACGGCATCACGCCGGGCCCGAACGTGATCACGGACGAGCCGGCCCTGTTCTGGGGCCTGATCGCCTCGATGTGGATCGGCAACGTGCTGCTCGTGCTGCTGAACCTGCCGCTGATCGGGATGTGGGTGCGGATGCTGCGCATCCCGTACGCCGTGCTGTTCCCGATGATCATCCTGTTCGCGGCGATCGGCACGTACTCGCTGAGCTTCAACGCGTTCGACGTCTACGCGATCGCCTTCTTCGGCATCCTGGGCTACATCCTGATCAAGTGCGGGTGCGAGCCGGCACCGCTGCTGCTCGGCTTCGTGCTCGGCCCACTGCTGGAGGAGAACCTGCGCCGCGCCCTGATCATCTCGCGCGGCGACGCCACGGTCTTCTTCACCCGCCCGATCTCCGCGGCCCTGCTGGCGGTGGCCGTGATCGCCCTCGCCGTCGCCGTCCTCCCGACGATCAGCCGGCGCCGCGAGGAGGTGTTCGCCGAGGAGGAGGGCTAGGCCGTCCTACGCCCCCAGCATCAGGAGGTCGGAGAACTCGTAGGTCGGGCCCGCGGCTGGCAGGTGCGGCTGCCAGTCCGGGTCCCGGCTCAGGTAGCTCGACCGGTCCGCGCGCAACAGTCCGATCAGGACCTCCGCCACGATCCGGCCGCCGACCGGGCCCAGCCGGTCGCCGTTGCCGCGGTGCTCGGCCTCCTTGAGGATGTAGAACCACAGCGGCGTGCCGGTCGGCCAGTCGTGCGCCAGCTCCTCGTCGCTCAGCGCCGGCTCGCCCAGCAGCTCCGCGACCTCCTCGCCGCTCGGCAGGCCGGTGGTCTCGCCGCGGAGCAGGTCGCGCACGGCGAGCGAGCGGTAGGCCGCCGCGTCGACCGCGCCGGTGACCTGCTCCGGCAGGCCGATCAGGCTCGCGGCCAGCCGGCCGTCGAGGCGCTTGGCCCGCTGGGCCGGCGGGTGGCCCGGCACGTCGAAGATGCGGGTGAGGTCGAGGCGCCGGTCCGCGGGCAGCGGGCCGAAGCCGACCAGGTCCGGGAAGAGCGGCACCGCGGGGCCGCCCACGACGAGCTGGTAGGTGTGCCGGATCTGCCCGTGGCCGTAGCGGTAGGCCGCGTCCGCGAACTCCAGCGGGATGTACGCCTGCCCGTGCCGGGGCTTGAACCACCGCCCGTGGTCGCGGAGCACCTCCTCGACCAGCGGGGCGCCGACGAGGCGCGGCAGGAAGTCGTGCACCACGATCCACTGGTAGTGGGCCGTGAGCGTGTTCCGCGCGGTGTCGAAGACCTCGCCCTCCGGGACGCCCTTCTCCCGCAGCAGGTCGACGATCGCGTTGTGCGCCCGCAGCAGCGCCACGTGCAGGCTCAGCGCGAACAGGTGCACGTCGTTGCGGGGGTCGCCGATCAGCGCGACACCCTGCTGGTTGCGCGGCACGTCGCCGCCGTCCGGGCCGAGCAGGAACTTGGCCGGGTCGTTGACGTCGAACAGGAACGCCGAGCCGATCGGGCCGTCCGAGTAGAGGATCTCCAGGTTGAGCATCGGCGCGCGGGCGTTGCGCAGCGCCTCGGTGGCCACGCCGCCGCTGATCGGCGACCGGTCGGCGGTGATGTCGTGCGCGATGAGCTGGCCGAAGAACGGCCAGCCGGCGGCCTCGGTGGCGTCGTCGCCGTCGGCGTTCAGCTCGTCCAGCGCGGCGGCCGCGTCGCAGACGCCGCCGTCGCTGCCCGCCCGCATCAGCACGTGCGGGTCGGAGGCCAGCGGATCGAGGTCCCGGAACATGCGGCCGTAGCGGGCCGGCCCGGTGGGCCGGTCCACCGCCCGGGCGGGGCCCAGGCAGTGGTCGCGGGCCACCGCGTGGCTGCCGTGCCGATGGTGCTCAGCCGGCATGGTCACCGCCGCCTTCCAGTGCCTCGACGGCCCCGAGCAGGCTGCGCAGGCCCGCCTCCTCGCGCTGCGCGTCCGCGGGGTCGAAGACCCACTCGTCGATCGGTTGGTCCACCGGCCGGCCGGCCTCCGCCTCGGTCAGCTCGGCCTGGACGGTGGTCTCGAGCTGGTGCAGGAAGGCGCTCTCGTCGGTCATTCTCGTTCTCTCCGTCTTGGTCAGTGCCGGGAGCCGTCGCGGCCCGGCCATTCGAAAAACTTGATCTCGCCCAACGTCGCGCCGTTGCCCGGCAGCAGCGTCCGCTCGCCCAGCTCGGCGCCGAAGTACTTCGCGTCCGGGTCCGAGACGACGGTCCGCTTGTCGCCGCGCAGCGGGAGCGCGTCGCGGAAGAACTCGTCCATCCGGTACTGCTCGGGCCCGGCGACCTCGACCGTCGCGTTGAGCGGCGCGGCCAGCGCGGCCTTGACGACGGCGTCGGCGACGTCCTCGCTCGCCATCGGCTGGAACAGCACCGGCGCGAACCGGACCCGGTCGCCGTCGGCGCCCGCGTTGGCCATGCTGGTGACGAACTCGAAGAACTGCGTCGCGTGCAGCAGCGAGTACGGCGTCTTCGCGTCCTTGATGAGCTCCTCCTGCGCCTGCTTCGCGCGGAAGTAGCCGCTCTCCTGCAGCCGCTCCGTGCCGACCACCGACAGCGCGACGTGGTGGCCGACGCCGGCCGCCTCCTCGGCCGTGCCGATGTTGCCCGTGGAGGTCTGGAAGAAGTCCATGACCGCGGCGTCGTCGAAGGACGGCGAGTTGGACACGTCGACGACGACGTCCGCGCCGGCCAGCGCTTCGGCGAGTCCCTCACCGGTGATGGTGTTGACGCCCGTGTTCGGTGCGGCCGCCACGGCGTCGTGGCCGTGCTCGCCGAGCTTCGACACGACCTTCGACCCGATCAGGCCGGTCCCGCCGATAACCACGATCTTCATGACATACCTCCTGTACGCGAAGACGTCCGGGTACCAGCTATGACAGGACAGCCGTCCGGCCTGTGACAGCTCGTTGGAGAAAAAATGTCGCCCTAATTCGTGCGGCAACCTCAGCGGGCACTTGCTCACCGGTGGTACCGCTCAGGCGTAGATCCGCTGCCCGCCGATGACGTCGAGCAGGCGCAGCTTCTCCGCGCTCTCCGTGCCCGGCGCGGCCGTGTGCACCACGAGCTGCTGCGACTGGTCCGGGTCGACGAGGCGCTGGCAGTGCAGCTCGAGCAGGCCCACCTGCGGGTGCGCATAGCGCACCGGGCCGCAGTACGGCCCGGCGACCGGGTGCTCCCGCCACAGCGCCGCGAACTCCGGGCTGCGGGCCAGCAGCTCGTCGACGACGGCGCCGGCGCGGGAGGCGCGGCCGTCCCGGGTGTACGAGGCGTGCAGGTCCGCGGCGATCAGCCGGCTCTGCTCCGCCCGGTCCGCCTCCGGGTAGATGAGCCGGGTCGCGGGGTCGGTGAACCAGCGGTAGTGCTTGCTGCGGGCCAAGCCGGTGTGCACGCTCTCGTCGCCCACGAGCGCCACGGACAGCCGGGTCTGCAGCAGCGTCTCGCCGAGGTGCGAGACCACCTGCGCGGCGGCGTCGGCCAGCCCGTCGAAGATCCGCAACATGCCGGGGTTGACGTGGCCGGTGTCGGCCGCGCGCGCCGGGGTCGCGTACCCCGCCAGCCGGAACAGGTGGTCCCGCTCCTCCAGCGAGAGCCGCAGGCCTCGGGCGATCGCGGCGAGCATCTGTTCGGAGGGGTGCGGACCGCGCGGCTGCTCCAGGCGGGTGTAGTAGTCGATCGACATGTCGCTCAGCACCGCCACCTCCTCGCGGCGCAGCCCCTTGGTGCGGCGCCGCCGCCCGCGCGGGAGTCCCACGTCCTCGGGCTGCACCGCCTCCCGCCGCGTGCGCAGGTACTCGGCCAGTCGCGCGCGGTCCATCTAGCTCACCGTCGACAGCTCGACACCGGCGAGTCCGACGGTGTAGTCCCACAGCCGCGCGGCCTCGGCCTCGTCCCGCGCGGGCTTGTAGACGGCCAGCTCCGTCGGCGCGCCGCGGAACTCGCCGAACCCGTCCGGGCCGTAGAGGCGGCCGCCCTGCGCCTGCGGGCTCGTCGCGGCGTACACGATCGGCAGTGTGCCCTGCTCCACGCCGTGCACGAACAGGCCCAGCCGGTGCAGGCGGCGCATGATGGCCTCGTGCGGTGCGGGCCGCTCGCGTCCCATGTTGGGGCCGGCCTGGTAGAGACCGGTCAGCGTCGTGCCGGGATGGGCCGCGTTGCTCACGATGCCCCAGTCGCCCGCCCGGCTGCGCCGGTCGAGCTCGAGCGCGAACATGAGGTTCGCCAACTTCGACTGGTTGTACGCGCGGACGGGCGCGTACTTCCGCTCGCTCTGCGGGTCGGCCCAGTTCAACTTCGCGTGGCGGGCCGCGGCGCTGGTCACGGTCGTGACCCGGGCGGCGCCGGCGCGCAGCAGGGGCAGCAGCCCGAAGGTCAGCGCGGCGTGCCCGACGTAGTTCGTGCCGAACTGCAGCTCCAGGCCGTCCGCGGTGGTGTGCCGGGTGGCGGGTGCCATCACGCCGGCGTTGTTCACCAGGATCTCGATCGGCCGGGCCTCGGCGTTCAGCTGGTCGGCCAGTGCCGAGACCGAGACCAGCGACGCGAGGTCCAGCGTGCGCACCGAGACGTGGGCGTCGGGCACCCGCTCGCGGATGCGGTCGAGCGCCGCCATGCCCTTCGCGGCGTCGCGGACGCCGAGCAGCACCTCCGCGCCGCCCGCGGCCAGGTGGGTCGCCACGCCCAGGCCGATGCCGCCGCTCGCGCCGGTCACCAGTGCGAGCCGGCCGGTCAGGTTCTCGTTGTTCACCACAGCTCCTTCGTTTTCCTCCACGCTGCCGCGATCCGCTCCGCCGAACCATGTGCCGCTGGTACAAGGCTGGTCAGCGCCGGTGCCAGCGGCGCAGCTTGGCCGGGCTGAGCACGATCCACAGGAAGACCATCCCGGTGTCGGCCACCTTGACGGCGACCACCGCGACCGCCCGGCCGTCCCGGCGCAGCGCGAGGCCGGCACGGCCGTTGACGGACTCGATCGTCAGCTCGGCGTCCGGTCGATCGGGGTCGGTTTCGCAGAGCAGGCGGTGGAGCAGCCGGGCGACGGCGGCCGTGCCGACGACCGGGCCCGGCTCGGCCGGGACCAGCCCACCGCCGTCGCACACGGCGACGGCGCCGGCGTCCAGCGCGGCGCGCAGCCCGGCGACGTCGCTCTCCCGGCAGGCCCCGACGAGCCTGCGGACGAGCTCGTCATGCCGGTCGAGCATGCTCGAACCGGACAAGAAGGCTGTCATGGGTACGCATGCCGTCCTCGATCTGCTGGTGGTCGCCAGCTAGGACCGGGTAGGGCGGTGTTTTGTGACGCCTCTGCTCAGGCGATGGCGGTGTTCTTGTCCGGGTTGACCATCCACAGCACCTGGTCGATCCCGTCGGCCGAGGCGCTGATCGTGACGAGGCCGTAGACCGTGCCGTCGTGCTGCCGGAGCACGGCCGAGGCCTGGCCGTTCGTGGTCGCGAACTCGACGGTGACGCCGCCCCAGAACCAGGACATCGCCTGCAGGAACTGCGCCACGCGCCGCGCGCCGATCACGATCTTGCGGGCCACCTGCTTGCGGCCGTTGCCGTCGGACCAACTGGTCACGTCCGGCGCGAAGAGCTTCTCCAGCGCCGCCATGTCGCCGGTGCGGGCGGCGGCGACGAACGAGGTGAGCAGCTCCCGCTGCTTCTCGGCGTCGACCGGCGTGCGCTTGTCGCTGGTGACCGCCTTGCGGGCCCGGCTGACGAGCTGGCGCACCGCGGGCTCGGTCGAGTGCAGGATGTCGGCGATCTGGCCATACGGGTAGTCGAAGGCCTCGCGCAGCACATAAGCGGCGCGCTCGTTCGGCGTGAGCTTCTCCATCAGCATCAGCGCCGCGAACTCCAGTGCCTCGCCGCGCTCGGCGCCCAGGTAGGGGTCGTTGCTGGTGTCGACGGGTTCGGGCAGCCACGGCCCGACGTACGTCTCGCGCCGGGACCGGGCCGACTGGAGCACGTTGATCGCCAGGCGGGTCGTGGTCGTCGCGAGGAAGGCGGCCGGGTTCTCGACCTTCGTGCGGTCCGTGGTCTGCCAGCGCAGCCACACGTCCTGCACCAGGTCCTCGGCCTCGGTCGCGCTGCTGAGCATGCGGTACGCGATCCCGAAGAGGCGGGGGCGGACGCTGGTGAAAACCGCGGCGGCCTGGTCGAGGTCGTCCGCGCGCACCTGGTCAGCGCTCACTATCGCCCCCGTCCGCTCGTGACACCCCCATCCTTCTTCGGACACCGCGCGAATACCAATGCCCAGTGATGTTGGCAACCCCGACGCGGCTGTCACAGATCCGGGGCCTGCCCTGTCTGAGCTGGCTGACGGCACCACCACCCCACGACGGGAGAAACCCATGAAGCCGACGGTAGTCCTGGTGCACGGCGCGTTCGCCGAGTCCGCGAGCTGGAACGGGGTCGTTTCACGGCTCCGGGCGGAGTCCGTTCCGGTGGTCGCGGTCGCCAACCCGCTGCGCAGCGTCGACGGTGACGCCGCCTACCTGCGGGACGTGCTCGCCTCGATCGAGGGGCCCGTGGTGCTGGTCGGGCACTCGTACGGCGGATTCGTGATCACCGAGGCCGCCGCCGGCAGCGGCCAGGTCGCCGGGCTGGTCTACGTGTGCGCGTTCGCCCCCGAGCAGGGCGAGTCCGCGTTCGAGCTGTCCAACAAGTTCCCGGGTGGGACCCTGGGCGCGGCGCTGACCGCGTACCCGGTCAGCAGCGGTGGCAACGAGCTCGCCATCCGGCCCGATGCCTTCCACCACCAGTTCGCCGCGGACGTGTCCGACTCCGAGGCCGCGGTGATGAGCGCGACCCAGCGGCCGGTCACCGAGGCGGCGCTGACGGGTCCGCTGCCGACCGCGACGCCGGCGTGGCAGTCGATCCCGTCGTGGTTCGTGTTCAGCGACCAGGACCTCAACATCCCGGTCGAGCTGCACCGGTTCATGGCGGCGCGGGCCGGGGCCAAGGGCGTCCAGGAGGTGGCCGGCGCGTCGCACGCGCTGAGCGTCTCGCAGCCGGAGGCCGTGACCGCGTCGATCCTCGAGGCCTTGGCCGCCGTCTCGGCCTGAGCCTCCCTGATCCGGGTGAGGCCCGCTTCCCCCCGCGGGCCTCACCCCCTCCCCTCGGTCTCCCTTGGCGAAAGGCGGTTTGTCCGGTGCGGACCAGTCGGCTGGAAGCGTTCAGCGACGGCGTACTCGCGATCATCATCACGATCATGGTGTTGGAACTGGCGGTTCCCGAAGGTCATGACCTGTCCGCGCTCGTGCACGAGACCGGCGTCGGGCTGCTGACCTACCTGCTGAGCTTCGTCTACGTCGGCATCTACTGGAACAACCACCACCACATGTTCCACCTGGTCCAGCGGATCAACGGCGGTGTGCTGTGGGCGAACCTGGCGCTGCTGTTCTCCCTGTCGCTGTTCCCGTTCACCACGGCCTGGGTGGACGAGAGCCGGTTCGCGCAGACGCCGGTCGTGGTCTACGGACTGAACCTGTTGGCCGCGTCCGCCGCGTACCTCGTGCTGCAGAAGGTGATCATCAGCCAGGAGGGTCCGTCGTCGCCGCTGCACGCCGCCATCGGGTCCGACGTGAAGGGCAAGGTCTCCACCGCCCTGTATCTCGGTGGCGTCCTTTGTGCAGTGTTGATCTCGGATTCCGGGCCGTGGATCGCCGTCGGGTGCTTCGTTTCCGCGGCGGTGCTGTGGATCGTCCCGGACCGCCGCATCGACCGGGCGGTGCGCGAGGTCTCCGTCGGCGACGGGGCGTCGCGGTAGGAGCGCCGATGGTAGCGTCCAGCGCTGCTGGGGTTACCTGCTGTGGGGAGCGCTGTGGGCACATCCGTCGAGACGCAGACCCTGCGCGGTGCGGCGCGGGCCTATCTGGAGTTCGGCCGGCAGCTCCACGAGGACGTCGGCGCCGCGCTGCCGCGGTGCTCGATCCCGAGCACCGCGATCCCGACCCCGGACGGTGGATTCACCGCGACCTACGGCGCCGCGTACACGGCCGTCGACCTCGGGGCCCGGGCCTGTGCCGACGTGTTCACCGCCGTGGGCAACGCACTGATCCGGGTGGCCAACCACTACGAGGACCAGGAAGCCGAGAACACGAAGCTGTTCGGTGGCCGACCGATCGCGGCACCGGCGTTCCCCGCGCCGCGCGAGATGTCGACCGCGCCGAGCGGTGCCGAGGTGGGGCGGTTCGTCGCGGCCGAGGCCGGGATCATCCTCACCCTGGAGATCGCCACGTACCGGCTGATGGTGGCCGCCGCCGCCATTCCGGCGCTGTTCGTGCACTTCGCCGGCATCGCCGCGCTGGCCCTGCTCAAGGACCCGCTCCCCTACTTCGACGCCGCCGGCGGCTGGGGCTCGCTCGAGGAGCATCTGGCACTCGCCGGCGCGCAGGTCCTGCCGCTCGCGGAGCGGGTCGTCAACGAGGCGAAATGGGAAGGCGCCGGCGCCGACGCGTTCCTCAACTTCGTCTCCAACCAGTTCGACCCGGCCGTCAACCAGCTCTCGGCGCTGGTCAGCGAGCTGAAGAACCAGTGCGTCACGATGGGCGTGGTGATGTCGGCCGCCGACATCAGCTACCTCATCGGCACCTCGCTGATCACCACGGGCCTGGTCGTCGCGGCCGGCAACCCCGAGCCGGGCACGCGACTGGCCGCGGGTTGGGGGTTCGCCACGCAGTACGTGCTGGAGGTCGGCGCGCTGGTCGTCGAGATCGCCGGCACCGCGGCCGCGGTCGCCCTGACCAACGGCGGCATCACCACGGAGACGGCGAAGCTCAACGGCTACTTCGGCACGGAGAGCAGGGAGCTGGCCGTCAACTCGGCGGCCCTGACTCCGCAACGGATGACCGAGATACAGACGTGGGAGCGCGGCGGCTGGACCAACGCGCGGGTTCCGGACCCGGCATGAGCGACACGACCGACTTCATGGCCCAGCGCCGGCGGGCGCTGGCGAAGCTGTTCACGTTGCTGGGGCTGGGCTTCGCGGCCTCGTGCTTCTCCGCTTACCTGCTGGTCGGCCCGTCCGTGGTGGCCGGCTGGATCGTGGGCCTCGCCGGGCTGGGCCTGGTCGTCGCCGCCGTGGTCGGCTTCCACCGTTTCCCGACACGGGAGCACTACGCGCGTTACCGGCCGGGCGAGCTCGGCAGCACCCGCGGCCTGGCCTGGTCGCTGGCGTTCATGTCGCAGTTGCCGTTCGTGATCGCGCTGACCGTCCTGATTGACCGGTGAGGCAGCCGTGCGGGATTTCATCGAGCAGTATCTGTCGACGAGCGAGCGCTACTACCGCAGCGACGCCGGGCCGGAGCGGATGCGGGCCGCCGCGGTCGAGTTCCAGGCCGGCCTGCGGGAGCTGATGAGCCGGACGGTGACCGGGACGGATCCTTCCGGGTACGTGGCGGCGACCGTCTCCCTGGGTGGCAAGCTTTCGCGGACGTACATCTCGCCGCACGCCGTGCGCGACCTCTCGGCGCCGGAACTCGGCGAGGCGTGCCGTGCGGCGGTCGCGGCGGCTCGGACGACGGCTGCGGAGACGTTCCAGGCCGCGGTGGGCGAGTTCCCGGAGCGTCTGACGGACCTCGACCCCGCGGAGCTGGTCCGCCGGAGGAAGGTGTGACCGCGATGCCTGACCCGTACGCCCTGGCGGAGGCGGTCCGCGGCCTGGTCGCGGACCCGGCGGCGCTGCAGGACCGGATCCGCACGGTCGTCGAGGCGGTGACCCAGGAGACGTTCACGGGCACGGCCCTGAGCGGCGGTGTGGTGGCCACAGTGGATGGTCTGGGCGCGCTCCGCTCGATCGAGATCGCCCCGGCGACGAAGCGGCGGACGGACAACCTGACGCTGGGCGACGCGGTCACGGCGGCGGTGGCGGACGCGGAACGCACGGCCCGCACGACGCTGGCGACCCGGGTGGCGGAGGTGGCGCTCGCGGACCGCCTCGGCGGGGCGCTGACGGCGGAGCAACTGCGCCGCTTCATCCCGGAGTAGGCCGGCATGCCGCCGCTCCCCGCCAGCCTCCTGGGCTGAACGCGGTGGCTACGCACGTCCTGGTGGCCGCCGGTGATTCGCTGACCAAGCGGTACGTGTCCTGGCAGCGCGGCGAGCACCTGCGGGAATGGGCCGCGTTGCGGCAGGTCCACCGCCACGCCCCAGGCCTGGCGCCGCGCCCCATCTCGGCCGACCTGGCCGCGCGGCCACCGACCATCACCATGTCCAGGCTGCCTGGCGAGCCGCTCACGGACCCGCCGTCGACGGCCCAGGTGACGGGAGTGGTGGCGGCCGTGCGGACGCTGTGGCTGGTGCCGCCCGCGGACGCGCCGATCGGCCGGTGGTCGAACGACCTGGCCTTCGGCCGGCGCCTGACCGCGGGACCACGCCCGGATGCCGGAGTGGCGGCAGCCGCGTGGGCCGCGGCGCGGCGTTGGTGGCAGGGTCCGGACCCATCGGTGCTGGCCGTGCGGCCGGCCACCCTCGTGCTGGGCCACCGAAGTCGCCCTGATGGCCGAGCACCTCTCCTGGCGAGGCTTCGACCCGGGCTCCCTGTGCGCACACTTCGACGTCGACGGGCACCGCCTACGCGCGTCCCGCCGCGTATGGGCCATGTACTGGCTGTCGCTCCTGATCCCCGGCGGACCCGCCGCCCGCCGTAACCCACCAGGAACAGCGGAGGCCCAAGCCACCCGCCTCCTAGCGCTGCTCGAGGACTGACGACCCCGGCTCGGTGTCGAGATGGAACCAGACGGTCGCCGCCGGAATCTCCGCGGCGACCCGCCTCGCCAGGCGACGCCCCTCCGCCGCATGGGCCGTATGCTCGCCGGCCGAGACAGGCCGGCTGTCGTTGGGATCGGCGATATTCACCATCGACTCAGACCATTGCCGCCATGCGGCAAGCCGCCCGACAAGGCTCGGCGTCAGGCCGAGCTCGGCCGGGTCGCGCGGGAGGAAGACCTCGCCACCGTCGTCCCGCACCCACAACGGCTCGCAGCCGTAGTCGTCCATGACTTTGACCAACATCACACCAGCGACCTCGCTGCTCGTCGGGCTGGGTCAGCGAGCCGGGCGTGCCGACGCGTCAAGGGGTCAGGAGCGCGCGCATGCGGGTGGCCTGGGTTTGCCAGCGCCAGTCGCGTTCCACCCAGGCCCGGCCCGCCGTGCCCATGCGGTGGGCCAGGTCGCGGTCCGACAGGAGCGTGGACACGCGGTCCGCGATCTGCGTGATGTCGCGGCCGTCCACGACGTAGCCTGTCTCGCCCTCGCGGACCGCGTCGGGGGCGCCGCCCGAGTCGCCCGCCACCACCGGGAGGCCGGTCGCCGAGGCCTCCAGATAGACGATGCCCAGGCCCTCCACGTCGAGGCCGCGGCCGCGGGTGCGGCAGGGCATCGCGAAGACGTCGCCCGCCGCGTAGTGCGCCGGGAGTTCCTCCCACGGGACGCCGCGGGTGAAGACCACGTGGTCGGCGACGCCGACCGAGGCCGCCAGGCGGCGTAGGCGGTCGTAGTTGGGGCCGCCGCTGACGAGCAGCAGCAGCGCGTCCGGGACCGCGGCACGGATCGCGGGCATCGCGCGGATCAGGGCGTCCTGGCCCTTGCGGGGGACGAGCCGGGACACGCAGACCACGACCGGGCGGTCGCCGATGCCGTAGCGGTCGCGGACCGCCTGGCCGTCGACGCCCGGGTGGAACGCGTCGACGTCGACGCCCGGCGCCAGCCGGCGCAGCTCGGTCAGGTCGTGCAGCGCGCGTTCCTGGCCCACATCCGCAACGAGACCAAGGCGGGCCGCGAGACGCCGGCGGACTGGAGCAGGATC
>NZ_JBFAIU010000140.1:0-18068 GCF_040654855.1 Asanoa sp. NPDC050611 | reverse complement strand
GTGGCCGTCGCGGAGGAGGGCACCTTCACCCAAGGCGCGCATCGGGTACGGGTCGCGCAGTCGGCCGTTTCCGCGACGAGGCACCGGGCCCGGAGGCCGACGCCGCGGTCGACGCGCTGCTCGCGGAGCCGTTCGGCAACTGGCACGTGGAGAGCGCCGGCGCCACCGTGCAGGTGCGGGTCACCAAGAAGGGCGACGCCCAGGTGCACCGGCAGACCAGCGAGGCGCCGGCCGGCAGGGCCGAGGGGCACGACCGGGTCCGCGCGCACCTGCTCGACCCGGGTGACCCGCTCTGGGAGGTGATCGGCGGCAGCGCGGCCAAGCGCCGCCAGGTCGACGCGTTCCTGCGGGCGCTCGCCGCGACGTTGCCCGCCGACGGGTTGCCACAACCGGTGCGCGTGGTCGACCTGGGCTGCGGCAACGCCTACCTGACGTTCGCCGCCTACCGCTACCTGACCGCGGTGCGCGGGCTCGACGTCGAGATGGCCGGTGTCGACGTGCGCGCGGACCAGCGCGACCGCAACACGCAGCTGGCCCGGCTGCTCGGCTACGGCGACCGGCTGCGGTTCGTCGCGGGCACGATCCTGGACGCGGTCGTGGAGCCGGCGCCGGATCTGGTGCTGGCCCTGCACGCCTGCGACACGGCCACCGACGAGGCGCTGCACCGGGCGGTCGGCTGGGGCGCGGAGTGGATCCTGGCCGCGCCCTGCTGCCACCACGACATCGCCGCGCAGCTGCGCCGGCAGCCCGCGCCCGGTCCGTACCAGTTGATCACCGGGCAGGGGATCCTGCGCGAGCGCTTCGCGGACGTGCTCACCGACTCGCTGCGGGCCGCCCTGCTCCGCTCGCGCGGCTACAAGGTCGACGTGATCGAGTTCATAGACTCCGCGCACACGCCACGGAACCTCCTCCTGCGGGCCCGCCGCACAGGGCAGGAGGGACCCACCGGGGAGTACGACGAGCTGGTGGCCGCCTGGCGGGTGCGACCCCGGCTCGCCGAGCTGCTCGGCACCCCCTAGCGGCGCCGGTCGCGGTCGCCGTCGCCGCGGGTCGGCCACCCGCCGGAGTCGTCCGGCACGGCGCTCGGGAAACGCAGCACATTGTCGGGATCCTCGGCCTGGTGCGCGGCGAACGCGGTGTTCCAGGAAATCTCCACCAGCGCTTTCCGGACTTCGGCGTGCCGCTCGGCGGCATTCGACTGCAGCGCCATCCGGACGCCCAGCGCGACACCGACGAGCGTGGTGGTAATCGCGCCCGCCGCGGCGAACAGGTGCCAGCCGCCGACCTGGCCACCCTGTATGGCGAGGACGAGCAACCAAATCCAGAATGCGAGCGCGAAAATGGCCGCCTTCACGACGAAGAACAGGCTTATCGCACCTGGTTGATAGGGAACTGGGCGGTCTTCTGGTGGGGCCATAGTCGCATCCCGTCGTTCTCCACTCTCGGTGCGAGAGCATAGACGACGAGTAACGGTCTCGTTAAGTCACGCGAGTGGGCGGACGCTGACGGTGTGGTGTCCCACCGACCCCCCGCCGGCGGGACACCACACCGGCGCCACCGGCCGCATGGCCGTGGCCGCAGCGCCGGACAGCGCGGGGCTGGACGCCGCTGACGGGTCCCACGCACGGGTCCCGGTCCGGTCTTGCCGTGACTCTAGAGCAGTCCCGCGTACGGGACTAATAGGCCGAACGGCCCGTTGCAATTCGCCCGGCACGGGTTACCCTTTCCGGTGACGATTCTCGACCGCGGGGAGGGCGATCGGCCGATGGCCACTGATGACTCGCCGCAGGCAGCGTTCGCGCGCTTCGTCCGGCGGGCCGTCGACGATGCCAAGAACGCCCGTGGTTGGACGGTCAACGACCTTGCTTCCGAGACGGGTGTCGGTCGATCGACGCTTTTCCGCTGGCTGGCGGGTGACTGGCACGACTATCCCGAGCTGGCCAAGGTGCAAAACTTCTGCGCCGCGCTCGACGTGCCGGTGTCAGCCGCGTTCCGGGCCCTCAACATGCCCGGCCGCACGCCCGGCGTGACCGCCCGGCCGAGCCGCGTCGACAAGGACCTCCAGGTCATTCTCGACCGGCTGACGGACCCGACGGTGTCGGCGGCGGAGAAGCGGCACATCCGTGAGGCACTGCGCCGCCTCGCCACCCGCCCGATCCGCAAGTCCGCGTAAGGCTTATTTCACCGTCAGGGTGAACTCGGCCGTGTGCACCTTGCCGGCCACCTGGAAGTCGAAGAACCCCCGGTAGTTGCCCGGGCTCGGCGCCGCGACCCAGAACTTCACCGTGCCCGGCACCCGCTGCTCGTCGGGGTGCACGTGCAGGTAGCCGAGGTCGCCCTGCCGCAGCACCACGAGGTGCCCGTACGCACCCAGGTAGGGCTGCAGGTCGGTGACCGGGTTGCCGTCGCGGAACACCCGGAACTGCAGCGGCTGCGTCGCGCCGACGGTCGGCGTGCCCTCGTAGGTGACCGTGAACCCGGCCGTGGTCGCCTCGCGCGCCGCCGCGGGCAGCGCCACCGGCTGATAGTCGCCGGCCACCACGAGGTCGGTGCCGAGCGTCGCGGCGATCTGCGCACCGGCGGAGTCGACCAGCGTGAAGTCGGCGAACGCCCGCCACGTCCCCGGCGCGCCCAGCGTCAGCGGGATGCTCCAGGTGCCGTCGGCGGCCATCGTCGGGTGCAGGTGCTGGTAGCCGGAGAGGTCACGGCGCGCGACGATCAGGTGCAACTGCTTCTCGTGGACGACCGCGAACTGCTTGACCGGCTGCCGGTCGGGCCCCTGCACGGTGAACCGGAAGTCGGCCGTGCGGCCGGCGGTGAACTCGGTCGCGGCCGGCACGAGCGTGTAGCCGCTGCCCGACACGCTCAGCCCACCCAACTCGGCGCCGGCCATCGCGGTCATGCCGCTGCTGCCGTGGTCGTGCTCGGCGGTGCCGGGCGCGTGCGCGTGGTTGGCGTTGGGCTCGGCGGAGTTCATCGCCATCCCGCCGGCGGCGCTCGACCCGTCGGCGGGCGCCGCGTCGGCGCCGGTCAGCTTGCCGATGCCGAAGCCGCCGATCAGCGCGAAGACCAACCCGGCGACGAAGAGACCCAGCCGCAGACCGGACCGGTCGGGCCCGGGATCGGCCGGCGGCGTGGTGGTGCGTGCCTTGGTGCCCGCGGCCTCAGGCATCGGCGGCGGCCAGCTCGTAGCCGGCCTCGTCGACCGCGGCCCGCACGTCGTCGACCGCGAGCGGCGCGTCGCTGGTCACCGCGACGGCCCCCGTCGCCAGGTCGATCCGCACGTCGGTGACACCCTGCAGGGCGGAGAGCTCTCCGGTCACGGCGCTCACGCAGTGGCTGCAGGTCATGCCGGTGACGGTGTAGGTCGCGGTGCTGGACATGTGTGTGCCTCCAGTGGCGGGGTGCGAGCTTGCCGCCGAATATACCCCCCGGGCGTATCCCTGACTAGGGCGATTTGCCCGTATCGTGGCTTCTGCCCTACGCAACTCGTTAACCGAGCGTGCCGATCATCACACGAGGCGCGCGCCGGGCGACGACCGCGGCCGCCGCCGTGCTGGCCCTGCTCGGGCCACTGGCCGCGCCGGCCGCCGCCGACCCGTCCGCCGACGAGGTCCGCAAGCGGCTCGAGACCGCCTCGCACCAGCTCGAGGTCGTCGTCGAGCAGTACAACGACCTGCGGCTCGAGGTCAAACGCGGCCATCAGGAGGCCGACCGGCTGCGGGCCAGGATCGCCCCGCTGGAACGGACGGCGCAGGCCCGCAGTGCCGAGGTCGGCACCGTCGCGGCGGCCGCGTACCGGACGGGCCGCGCGGCGAACGTGATCGGGCTGCTGCACTCCGGCTCGCCGCGAGCCCTCGGCGAGAAGCTGGCCCTGCTGGAGGCGCTCGGCAACCAGCGGGTGCGGGCGATCGACGCGCTGGCCGTGGCGAACCGGGACGTGGCCGCCGCGCAGGAGGCGCTCAACGCGCTGGCCGCGAAGGAGCGGACGCACGGCGCGCGGCTGCTGGCCAAGAAGCGCCACATCGAGGGCGAGATCGCCCGGCTCGACGCGCTCCGCTTCGACCTCGGCGTCCCGGACCTTCCGCCGGTGCTCGAGGACCCGCCGTCGTTGCCGCCGGGCGCCGCGAGCTCCGCCGTCCGGTTCGCGTACGCCCAGCTCGGCAAGCCCTACCAGTGGGGCGCCTCGGGCCCGCGGGGCTACGACTGCTCTGGCCTCACCGCGGCCGCCTGGCGGGCCGCCGGGGTGCGCCTGCCGCACAACGCGCGCGCCCAGTACGGCGCCGTCGCGCACATCGGGCGCGGCCAACTCCGCCCCGGCGACCTGGTCTTCTACTACGGCAACATCCAGCACGTCGGGCTCTACGTCGGCGCGGGCCGGATCATCCACGCACCGCAGCACGGCGAGCGCATCCGCTTCGACCGCGTCGACTACCAACCGGTCCACGGGTACGGGCGACCCCGCCGCTAGCTAGCCGCCGACTCCCAACGCGAAGGGCAGCACGGCCGGCGCCCCGGCCGTGCGCAGCTCGCGGGCGACGATCGTCATCGTCCAGCCCGAGTCGACCAGGTCGTCGACGAGCAGCACCGGCCCCGTCACGGCCGACAGCGCCGCCGCCAGCTCCGGCGGGATCTCGAACCCGCCGTGCAGGGAACGGACCCGCTGGGCGCTGTTGCCGCGGGCGCCGCCGCCGGACGGTGGCGCCTGCGGGCCCGGCTCGACCAGGCCGAGCAACGGCAGCCGGCCGATCTCGGCGATCCGGGCGGCCAGCGAGCGGACCAGCTCCGGGCGGCCCCGCGACGCCACGCCGACCACCGCGACCGGCCGCTGCGGCCAGGGGTCGGCGCCGCGGGACCAGTCCCTGAGCACCTCGACCACCGCGCCGGTGACGTCGTCCGGCAGCGGGCCGTCGGGTGCCTCCGGGCCGAGCAGCGCGCGCAGCCGGCCGCCCCAGCCGAGGTCCGACAGGCGGCCGACGGCCCGGCCCGGCAGGGCCTGCTCGTCGTCCTTCAGCTTCCCGCGCACCTCGGACAGCCCGGTCGGCCAGAGCTTCTTCGGCGCGATCGTCACTCCGGCCCGGCCGAGGAACGCGTCGGCCGCGGCCAGCCCCGGCGCGGACACCTCGGCCGTGACGAACGGGGCCGTGCAGTTGTCACAGCGCCCGCACGGCGCCGCGCCCGGGTCGTCGAGGCTGCGGCGCAGGAACTCCATCCGGCAGCCGGTCGTCGCGACGTACTCCCGCATGCTGTCCTGCTCGTGGGTCCGGGCGGCGGCGACCCGGCGCAGCCGCGCGGTGTCGTAGACCCACGGCTCGCCGGTGGCGACCCAACCGCCGCGGACCCGGCGCACCGCGCCGTCGACGTCGAGCACCTTGAGCATCATCTCGAGCCGGGTCCGGCGCAGGTCGACCAGCGGCTCGAGCGCCTGCGTCGACAGTGGCCGGCCGGCGGCGTCGAGCGCGTGCAGCACGTCGCGCACCTGCTGCTCCGGCGGGAAGGCCAGGGAGGCGAAGTAGCGCCAGATCGCAGCGTCCTCGCGGCCCGGCAGCAGCAGCACGTCGGCGTTGCGCACGGCCCGGCCCGCCCGGCCGACCTGCTGGTAGTAGGCGATCGGCGAGGGCGGCGCGCCGAGGTGCACGACGAAGCCGAGGTCGGGCTTGTCGAAGCCCATGCCCAGCGCCGACGTCGCGACCAGCGCCTTGAGCTTGTTGTCGAGCAGGTCCTGCTCGGCCTGTTGGCGGGCGGCGTCGTCGGCCTGCCCGGAGTAGGAGGCGACCGCGTAACCACGCTGGCTGAGGAACGCGGCGGTCTCCGTCGCCGCGGCCACGGTCAGCGTGTAGACGATGCCCGACCCCGGCAGTGTGTCGAGGTGGTCCGCCAGCCAGGCGAGCCGCTCCGCTGGGGACTCGAGCGAGAGGACGCCCAGGCGCAGCGAGTCCCGCTCCAGCGGGCCGCGCAGCACCAGTGCGTCGCCGAGCTGTTCGGCCACGTCGTCGGTGACCCGCTGGTTGGCCGTCGCGGTGGTCGCCAGCACCGGGGTGCCGGGCGGCAGGTCGGCGAGGAACGTGCGCAGCCGCCGGTAGTCGGGGCGGAAGTCGTGGCCCCAGTCGGAGACGCAGTGCGCCTCGTCGACGACCAGCAGGCCCGTGGTCGAGGCCAGCTTGGGCAGCACGTTGTCGCGGAAGTCGGGGTTGTTGAGCCGCTCGGGGCTGATCAGCAAAAGATCCACACTGCCCGCGACGATGTCGGCGTGGATCGCGTCCCACTCGTCGAGGTTGGCGGAGTTGATCGTGCGGGCCCGGATGCCCGCCCGCTCGGCCGCCTCGACCTGGTTGCGCATGAGCGCGAGCAGCGGCGACACGATCACCGTGGGCCCGGTCGTGCCGGACGATCGGAGCAGGGCCGTGGCCACGAAGTAGACCGCCGACTTGCCCCAGCCGGTGCGCTGCACGCAGAGCACCCGGCGCTTCTCCTCGACCAGCGCCGAGATGGCCGTCCACTGGTCGTCGCGCAGTCTCGCGTGGTCCCCCGCGAGCCGGCGCAGGATCTCCTCTGCCCGCTCCCTCACCCGGTCAGTTCTACCAGTGGTGAGGGAGCGGGCGCGAAGGTCAGTACGGCGCCCGGGCGCCGGTGAACCAGCGCAGGGCCCCCGCGAAGTCGCGGGCGTGCTCCAGCAGCGTGTAGTCCTGGCGCACGGCCGACTCGCGGATCGCCGCGTCCAGGTCGTTGTCGCACTTCATCAGGACGTGGTCAAAGTCCCGCCGGAGCGGTTCGAGCAGCCCGTACCCGAACGAGTGGTGCGTCCGGGCGAACCGGGCCTTGTAGAGCCGGGCCCGCTCGTGCAGCCCGGACGAGTACGACATCGGGTTCTTGGGCCGCGCGCGGATGTAGTCGGGCAGGAGGTCCGCGAACGCCTCCCGCACGATCCACTTCTCCTTGCCGTTACGCATCTTCAGCGACAGCGGCATCCGCATCGCGAGCTCCACCAGGGCCAGGTCAAGGAACGGCACCCGCGCCTCGACGCCCTGGCCCATGCTGGTGCGGTCGACCCGCTGCAGCTCCGTACGACACAGGTTGCGGATCTTGTGGAGGAAGAGCCGGCGAGCCGCCGCCGGGCCGACTTCGTGGTACATCGGGTAGCCGCCGAACAGCTCGTCGGAGCCGTCGCCGGTGAGCACCACCTTGACGCCGGTCTCGTGCACCCGGCGGAACAGCGGCACCGAGACCACCGCGTTGATGATGTCGCCGTACTCGGACAGCTCGCCCATCCGGATCGCTTCCCGGATCTCGCCCATCCGGATGTCCCGCGGCCGCAGCTCCACGACCTCGTGGTGCACGCCGAGGTCGCGGGTCAGCCGCTTGGCGTAGTCGAGGTCCGGGCTGCCCGGCGCGCCGACCGTGAAGGCGACGCAGTCCGGGTGCATCTCGCGCACCTGGAGCAGCGTCAGCGAGCTGTCCAGCCCGCCGGAGAGCACCACGCCGACGGTGAGGTCGGTGTCGACGCGGACCCGGATGCTGTCCTGCAGCGCGTTGCGGACGAGCTTCGCCGCCTCGTCCGGGTCCTCGATCGGCACCTGGTCCTCGCCGAGCCGGAGCAGGTCGACGTACGGGTTCAGCCGCGGCCCGGTGACCGGTGTCGCCCAGCCGTGATGGCCGGGCGGCACCTCGGTGACCCGGGCGCCGACCGGCACGAGCGCCTTGACCTCAGACGCGATGTGGAGCCGCCCGCCCCGGCGCGACCAGTAGAGCGGCTTGACGCCGAGCGGGTCACGGGCCAGGAACACCCGGCCGGTGGCCCGCTCGACGATCGCGAACGCGAACTCGCCGCGCAGCTTGCCGACGGCCGCCTCGCCCCACTCCAGGAAAGCCTCGAGCACGACCTCGGTGTCGCTCTCGCTGCGCAGCTCACGCCCCGCGGCGATCAGCTCGGCGCGCAGCTCCCGGTAGTTGAAGACCTCGCCGTTGTAACAGAGCACCCACGCCTCGTCGGGCGAGACCCACGGCTGCACCGCGCGGTCCCGGTCGACGATCCGCAGCCGCTGGGTGCCGGCGAGCAGTCCCGTCGCCGGCCCCCCACCGATGGTTCGCAGGCCCTCCGGCAGCTCTTCCTGCACGTCGCCGCGCGGCGTGAGGGACTCGAGCATGCGCCGGAAGAGTGCGGGGTCGGCGTCGTTGCCGACGATGAGCGCGATACCGCACAAAGTGTCGGGTCACCTTCTCCCGGTCTCGTACCGAGTAGCGAACTCCCGTTGCAGTTCCGCGACGGCGACCGGGCTGACGCAGACGTGCCACGCCTGCCCCTCGTCGATCACGTTGACGTCGCCCGCGGTCTGCCGTTCGAGCAGCACCTTCTCCAACGCCGTCCGGGCCGAGAACCGCTCGAACCACGCCATCTCCACGTCGACCGCCCAGCCCACGCAGTGCGCGCTCGGCGACATCGCGGCGTACCCGAGGTCGCGCAGGTGCTGCTGGTGCCGGACGCTGCGGGTCATGCTGGTCACCCAGAGCGCCGGTGTGCCGTGCGGCGCGTACCGCTGGAAGTCGGCCGCGATCTGCCCGAGCAGCGCGATCGTCTCGGGCCGGCTGTAGGTGAACCGCAGGCCCGCGGTCCGTGGCCAGCGGTCCGGCGCGACCCGCCGGGCGACCGCCCGCACGGCGCGGGTCGCGAACGTGCGCGGCTGCCGCCGGTAGCGAAAGGGCAGCAGGCCCGCCCGCCGCAGCTTCTCGATGTCGATCAGGTCGGGCGAGGTGAGCACGTCCGTCGTCGTGGCGAACGGCGTCGTCTGCCCCCACCACATCGCCTCGACCTGCGCGAGCAGGAAGATCCGCACCTGGGCCGCCAGGTCGGCGGCGGAGCTGCGGGTGCTGGGCTTGTAGTTGCGGACCTCGTTGAGCAGCCATTCCACCGTTCCGGTGAGCCCGCGGGGCGTCACCGAGAGCACGGCGCTGAAGTTAGGCTCGACGAGCCTTTCGATCAGGATGGTCTCGGCCTTGGCCGTGTCACCGGGGCTGACCCCCGGTCCACTGTGGCCGGCGAGTTCGATGAGCAGGCTGTCCACGGCTTCGCGGTAAGCGACCAGATCGGGCCCGTTGACCGCCGGCCGCGGCGTAGGCAACCGTTTGCGCTGCTCGTTCTTGACCACGTTCGCGGGTATTCGAGTCGTCATGTGGGCCCCCCGTCCTTCCCCCGTAACAGGCGGGTATTCCGGATCCGAGCCTAATGACGCTTTCGTCCATTGGAGGGCGAATGATGCTTATGAGACCGTTTCATCCTTTCGGCGCCGACCGAGGGCGTTGCTGACCAGGGCGAGCCGCCCGCGGAGGCTGGCCAGGCCGCCGGGGAAGAAGTAGACGGCCAGGATGAAGATGGCGCCCAGGACGAAGAGCGGCTGGCCCAGGGGGCCCGGGAGGTCCGCGGCGAGGGAGGTCAGGCGGTGGTCCAGGTACATGTAGAGGATGCCGCCCAGGACCGGGCCCCAGCGCGTGCCCGGGCCGCCGAGGACGACCATCACCAGCAGTGACAGGGTCAGCTCGGAGCTCGTGACGTGCGGGTTGGCCCCGCCGAGGATCAGCACGTAGACCACGCCGCCCAGGGCGGCCAGCGCGCCGGCCAGGGTGAAGGCGACCAGCTTGTAGCGGTACGGGTCCAGGCCCAGCACGCCGACCCGGCGCTCGTCGTCGCGCAGGCCCGCCAGCACCCGGCCCGTCGGCGAGCCGGCCACCCGGGCGACCACGAAGACCACGAGCGCGACGTACGCCAGCGCGAGCCAGTAGAGGTTGACCGTGTTGCCGACGCCGAGCAGGAAGTCGGGCAGGCGGTCGCCGTCGATCGGCAGGCCCTCCTCGCCACCGGTCAGGCCGCCGAAGTCCCGGGCCACCAGGATGGCACCCACCTGGGCGAACGCCAGCGTCACCATCGCGAACGCGATGCCGGTCGTCCGCAGGGCGATCGCACCCAGCAGCGCGGCCAGGATCGCGCTGCCCACCAGCGTGAACACCGCCGCCTGCCAGAGCGGCAGGTGGGCGTGGGTGACCAGCACGTCGGTGCCGTACATGCCGGCCGCGAAGTAGAGCGCGTGGCCGAACGAGAGCAGGCCGGTGCGGCCGAACAGCAGGTCGTAGCTCGCGGCCAGGCCGCCGAAGACCAGGCAGACGGCGAACAGCTGCAGGTTGCCGTAGGTGTTGAACGGTCCGTCGAGCACCCCCGGCAGCGGGATCTGCAGGTAGGGCAGCACGGCGGCGACCACGAGCGCGACCAGCGGGCCAAGCACGAGCAGCCGGCGCCAGCCGCCGCGGCGCGGTGCCGCCTCCAGCTCGGGCGGGGTCGCCGCGGGTGGTGCCTCGGCGCTCACCGGGACAGCCTGGGTCATGCCGTGACCGCCCTTCCGGCGATGCCTTGCGGCCGGACCAGCAGCACGATCGCGAGCAGCGCGACCACGCAGATGTCGCCGAGCCCAGCGGTGCCGTAGTAGTTGACGAACTGCTGCAACAGACCCACCGCGACCGCCGCGTACGCGGAGCCGACCACCGAGCCCATCCCACCGATCACCACGACGATGAACGCGAAGATCAGCAGCGAGCCGCCCTGCCCGGGCGACACGGATCCGAAGTAGACGCCACCGAGCGCACCGGCCAGCGCCGCCGCCGCGCCGCCGATCGCGAAGACCAGCGTGAACGCCTTGCGTACGTCGATGCCGAGCGCGGTGACCATCTCCCGGTTCTCGACGCCGGCCCGGATCACCAGGCCGACCCGGGTGTACCGCAGGAAGAGCAGCAGCAGCGCGAGCACGGCCGCGGCCGCCAGCACGAGCAGCAGCGAGGCGTTGGGGATGTTGGCGCCACCGATGCCGGTCACCCCGCGGGTCCACTCCGGGCGCGGGAAGGGCCGCGGGTCGGCGCCCCAGGTGGCCTGGAGCAGCGCCACGCCGGCGAGCGACAGGCCCACGGTGACCAGCACCTGCTCGATCGTCCGGCGGTAGAGCGGCCGGATCAGCACGAGCTCGACCAGCGCGGCGACCAGCGCTCCGGCGGCCACGCCGCAGGCGGCGGCGAGCACGAAGCCGAACCCGGTCGGGCCCGCGCCGGGCACGTGGCCGGCCGCCCACCAGGTGGCGTACGCGCCCACGGACAGGAACAGCCCGTGCGCGAAGTTGAGCACGTCGGCCAGGCCGAAGACCAGCGACAGCCCGGACGCGACCAGGAAGTAGAGCGCGGCGAGGCCGAGCCCGGTCAGCGTCAGCAACACGAACGTCGACATCAGGCGTGCACCCCCGTCGAACCCACGCCCAGCAGCGCCTTGGTCAGGTCCGGCTCGCCGAGCAGCCGGTCGGCCGGGCCGGTCCAGGCGACCCGGCCGGCGGCCAGCACCACCGCGTCGCGGGCCAGCCGGCGGACGACCGCCAGGTTCTGTTCGACCAGGAGCACCGGCATCTCCTCGGCGACCGCCGCGAGCGCCTCCGCCACCTCCGTCACCACCTTCGGCGCCAGGCCCTTGGTCGGCTCGTCGACCAGCAGCAGCGTGTTGTCGGCGAGCAGCACCCGCCCGATCGCGAGCATCTGCTGCTGCCCGCCGGAGAGCGTGCCGGCCCGCTGCTTGCCGCGCCGCGCCAGCTCGGGGAAGAGGGCGTAGACCCGGTCGTACGCGGGAGCCGAGCCCGGCCGCTCGGCCAGCCGCAGGTTCTCGGCAACCGTCAGCCCGGCGAACACGCAGCGGTCCTCGGGCACGTAGCCGAGCCCGCCGCGCACCAGCCGATGCGTCGGTGTGCTCAGAGCGCTCTGAGCACCTATGCGAATCGTGCCCGAGACCGCCGCGCTCGGCGGGGTCAGGCCGACGATCGCCCGCAGCGTGGTGGTCTTGCCGACGCCGTTGCGGCCCAGCAGCGCCGTCACGCCGGTCGGCGCCGCCGTGAACGAGACGCCCTGGAGGATGTGCAGGCCGGCGATCCGTACGCTCAGATCGGTCACCGACAGGATCGGGTCGGTCACAACCCCTCCCCGAGATAAGCCTCCTGGACGCCCTTGTGCGCCATCACGGCGTCGGGGGTGTCGCAGGCGAGCAGGGCGCCGTGGTGCATCACCGCGATCCGGTCGGCCAGCTCCAGGATCACGTCCATGTGGTGCTCCACCATGAGGACCGACCGCCCAGTGGCTTCCGCACCCCGGGTCAGGCCGCGGATCACCGCGACCAGCTCCGGCACGTCCTCGGCGCTGACGCCGGCCATCGGCTCGTCGAGCAGCAGCACGGTCGGCTCGGCGGCGAGCAGCAGGGCGATCTCCAGCTTGCGCTTCTCGCCGTGTGCGAGCGTGCCGGCCAGCGCGTCGCCCCGGCCGGCCAGGCCCACGGTCGCCAGCGCCTGGTCGGCCGACTCCGCCACGTCCCGGAACGACGCGGCGCGGCGCCACAGCGCCATCGAGCCGCCGCGGTGCGCCTGGACCGCGAGCCGGACGTTCTCGCGTACCGACAGCGAACCGAACACCGACGACGACTGGAACGTCCGGCCGAGACCGCGCCGGGCGCGCCGGTGCGGCGGCAGCGCGGTGACGTCGTCGCCGCCCAGCCAGACCGTGCCCGCGGTCGCCTTGCGCAGCCCGCTGACCAGGTTGAACAACGAGGTCTTGCCGGCACCGTTGGGCCCGATGACGCCGAGGAACTCGCCGGGGGCGAGGGCGATGTCGACACCGTCGACGATCGCTACCTCGCCCACCCGCCAGGTCAGCCCCTCGGTGCGGAGCACGGACAAGGTGTCAGCCCTTCATCGCGGCCGCCGGCGGGGCGACCTCCTCGGGGGTGAGCGCCTTCTCGAGCTTCGCGGTGAGCTGGTCACCGCTGCCGGTCAGGGTCGCCTGGTACATCGGCTGGAGCAGCGCGTGGTCCTCGGCGCGGACCGTCAGCTTGCCCTTGACACCGTCGAAGCTCCAGCCCTCCAGCGCGCTGACCATCTTGTCGACGTCGTCGCCGCCCTCCTGGACCGCCCGCACGACCATCTGGGCCGCGGTGAAGCCGTCCGGGTGGAACAGGTCGAGCGTGCCGCCGACCGCCTGCTTCGCCGCCTGCGCGGCCGGGTTGTCGCTGGCACCGTCGAAGTAGTGCGACAGGAACGAGATCTTCGAACCGGCCGCGCCGAAGGTCGGCCAGGAGGCCCGGATGTCCAGGCCGGTCACGACCGTGGTCGAGGCGAGGATGCCCTGCTGGTCGAGGGTCTGCCACATGGCCGGCGCGGTGGTGCCCGCCCAGGCCACGAACAGCAGGTCCGGCTTGGCCGCCTTGAGCTGGCTGGCGAACGGCGTGAAGTCGGTCGCGCTGGCCGGGGCGAGCACGCTGCTCACGGTCGCGCCGGCGCCGCCGATGACCGCCTTGACCGCGGCCTCGTTGCTCTTGCCGAACGCGCTGTCCTGGCCGAAGACCACGACCTTCTTGCCGGCCGCGTCGCCGATGAACGACTTTGCGGTCATCACGTCCTGGTACGACTGCCGCCCGGACCGGAACGTGTACTTGTTGACCCCGGTGACCGCGTCGGTCGCGGCCGGGCCGGAGATGAACAGCACCTTGTTCTGGGCGGCCAACGGCGCGACCTGGAGCGCGACGCCCGAGGCGGTCGAGCCCGCGATGATCTTCGTGCCCTTGCCGATCAGGTCCTTGACCGCGGAGACCGCCTTGGCCGGGTCACCGGCGTCGTCGACCTCGGTCACCTCGATGGTCCGGTCGCCGACCTTGTTGGTGCCGTTGGTGGCGTACGCGAGACCGGCCTTGAAGCCGTCGATGTACTGCTTGCCGTAGGACGCCAGCGCGCCGGTCTGGGAGTGGACGATGCCGACCTTGACCGGGGCCGCGGCGTCGCCGCCCCCGGCGGCCGTCTCCTGCGGGCTGCCGCAGGCCGTGGCGGTGGTCGCCACGGCTATCACAGTGGCGGCGGTGACGAACGCCCGCCGCATCGCCTTTACCGTCATGGCGACACACGGTAGGTGGGTCGATGTGACCCGGACCATGTGGTCCGCGCCCATATATGTGACGGGGAGATGTACGGAAGGGCCCCTGGGGGCCCTTCCGCTTCATGTCATCGGTGACTGTGCTCCGGTCGGGCCGCGCGGGCGGCCACGGCGGTGTCCGGCTGGTCGCTGAACACACCGTCGAGGCCGAGCGAGAAGAACAGCTCGTACTCGGCCGTGACGTCACCACGGGCATTCGGATCGGTGCCGATCCGGTGGTCGACGGCCAGGAACTGGTTCTCCACCCGGAAGGTCCAGGCGTGCACGACGAGACCGTTGCGGTGCGCGTCCCGGATCACGTTGGTCGGGGCGAGCAGCTTGCCGGTCGCGTCCCGGGGCACCAGCAGGTTCTTGTTGGCGCCGATGCCGTCCGCGTACGACGAGATCCACTTCAGGTTGGCCGGCGAGACCAGGTCCTGGTAGGTGCGCGCGTCGCCGGCGACGACGAAGTCGTAGGGCTTGCCGGCGGCGTCGAGCAGCTGGGCGAGGCGCACGTCGGTCATCCGGGCCAGCTTGCGCAGGTTGGCCGTCTCGAACGACTGGATGATCACCGGCGAGCTCTTCCGGGTGAGACCGTTGGCACGCAGCGTGCGGACCAGCGGCTCCTCGAGCGCGAGCCCGATCGACTGGAAGTACGTCGGGTGCTTCGTCTCCGGGTAGATGCCGATCTCGCGGCCGGTCCGCCTGCTCTCGGCCCGGGCGAGGTCGATGACCTCCTGCAGGGTCGGGATCGGCAGCTGGCCGTCGAACGCGGTGTTGGTGACCCGCACCTGCGGCAGCCGCTCCTTGGCCCGGAGGGTCTTCAGCTCGGCCAGCGTGAAGTCCTCGGTGAACCAGCCCGTGATCGCGTTGTCGTCGATCGTCTTGGTGGTCCGGCGGCCCGCGAACTCCAGGTGCGAAGCCACGTCGGTCGTACCCGAGATCTCGTTCTCGTGCCGGGCGACCAGGTGGCCGTCCTTGGTGGAGACCAGGTCGGGCTCGATGAAGTCCGCGCCCTGGCGGATGGCCAGCCGGTACGACTCCAGCGTGTGCTCGGGCCGGTAGCCGCTGGCGCCGCGGTGACCGATCACGAGGGGGGTGTCATATCCCTTGCGGCCGGTGGCGGACGCGGCGGCGGGCAGGAGGCCCGGTGCCGCGATCGCGCCCGCGCCCGCAACGGTGAGGGAAAGTGCAGTACGTCGTCGCATGCGCCGCAGTCAATCGATGTCTCGCGACGGGCGCTTGGCCGGGCGGTGAACGTGGTAAGAAATGCCTGATGCGCCGCACCCTGCAGCACCCCGCCCGGCTCGTGCCGCTGGCGTTCCTCGCCGCCGTGGTGATCGGCACGCTGCTCATGATGCTGCCCGCGGCCCGGGTGGAGCCCGGCGGGACGCCGTTCGTCACGGCCCTGTTCACCGCCACGTCGGCGGTCTGCGTGACCGGCCTGTCCGTGGTCGACACCGCCACCTACTGGACCGGCTTCGGCCAGGTGCTGCTGACCGTGCTCACGCAGATCGGCGGCTTCGGCATCATGGCCATGGCCACCCTGCTCGCGCTGCTGGTCTCGCAGCGCCTGGGGCTGCGCAGCCGGCTGATGGCCCAGGCCGAGGACTCCTCGCTCCGGCTCGGCGACGTCCGCTGGGTGCTCGGCCGGATCGCGCTGACGATGGCGGCCTTCGAGCTCGCCATCACGGTGATCGTCGGCGGTCGGTTCTGGCTGGCGTACGACTACCCGCTCAGCAAGGCCGCCTGGTACGGCCTGTTCCACGCGGTACAGGCGTTCAACAACGCCGGCTTCGCGCTGTTCAGCAACTCGCTGGTCGGCTTCGTCGACGACGCCTGGATCTGCCTGCCGCTGACGATCGGCGTGATCGCCGGCGGGATCGGCTACCCGGTGCTGTTCGAGCTGTTCCGCGAGATCGGCCGCCCGTCCACCTGGTCGACGCACACCCGGCTGACCGTTTTCGGCGGCGTGGTGCTGCTGGTCTTCGGCTTCTTCTCGCTGCTCGCGCTGGAGTGGGACAACCCCGACACGCTCGGGCCGCTCGGCGTGGGCCAGAAGATGCTGGCCGCGTTCTTCCAGGACGCGATGACCCGCTCCGGCGGGTTCAACACGGTCGACGTGGGCGCGTTCCACACCGAGTCGCTGGCGCTGTCGACCGCGCTGATGTTCATCGGCGGCGGGAGCGCGAGCACCGCCGGCGGCATCAAGCTGACCACGTTCTTCCTGCTCGCCTTCGTGATCGTCGCCGAGCTGCGGGGCGAGCCGGACGTGGTGATCGGCAACCGGCGGATCGCGGAGACCACCCAGCGCCAGGCGATCACGGTCGCGCTGCTCGGCGTCGGCCTGGTCGCGGCCGGCACGTTCGCGCTGCTCGAAGCGACCAGCGGCGTCTCGTTCGAGGCGGCGCTGTTCGAGGTGACGTCCGCCTTCGCCACGGTCGGGTTGTCCACCGGCATAACACCCGGACTGCCGACGACCGCGCAGATCATCCTGGTCGTGTTGATGTTCATCGGCCGAGTGGGCACGATCGCGGTAGGGTCGGCCATCGCCCTCAACACCCAGCGCCGGCTGTACCGATTCCCGGAGGAGCGACCCATCGTTGGCTGACAACGCGAGTGACGACAATGTCGTGGTCATCGGCCTCGGCCGGTTCGGCGGCGCGGTCGCCGGATCGCTGCAGACGCTCGGTCACGAGGTGCTGGGCATCGACAACGACCCCAAGCTCGTGCAGGAGTGGTCGGAGCGACTGACGCACGTGGCCGAGGCGGACGCGACCGACGAGGAGGCGCTCCGCCAGCTCGGGGTGCCCGACTTCACCCACGCGGTGGTCGGCATCGGCACGCACATGGAGCACAGCATCCTGACCGTGCTGGCGCTGGTCGAGATCGGCGTGCCGCATATCTGGGCCAAGGCGATCTCGACGAAACACGGCAAGATCCTCGGCTCGGTCGGCGCGACGAAGGTGATCTACCCGGAGAGGACGATGGGCGAGCGGGTCGCCCACCTGATCGGCAGCCGGATGATCGACTTCATCGAGTTCGACGACGACTTCGCGATCGCGAAGACCCGGGTGCCGCGGGGCGTCATGGGGCAGACGCTCGCCCAGCTCAGCCTGCGCACCAAGCACGGCATCACCGTGGTGGGCGTGAAGGAGCCCGGCAAGGAGTTCGCGTTCGCCACGCCTGACACGGTCATCCCGGAGAACGCCACGCTGATCGTCTCCGGCAAGGCGACCAAGGTGGAGAAGTTCGCACAGACGACCTGACGCCGGTCAGCCCTTGCCCTTGCCTTTGCCCTTGCCGCTCTTGGGGCCGGGGCCCTTGCCGCTCGAGTCGTCCTTGGCCTTCGGCCCCGCCGGCTTCGGCTTCGGCACGGCCGCCTTGCGCACGACCGGTTCCGTCGTGGCGATCGAGGAGAGCCGCGGTGCGCAGAAGGCGCCGTCGAGGCGGAACTCGACCGGGAACGCGTTGGAGCGCGCGTAGCTGCCGGTCAGCCGGACCCCGGCCGAGCCGCCGGCGGGCACGGCCGACTTGCCGGCCGGCCGGAGCACCACCGTGTTGCCCTGCTGGTCCACGGTGGCCGTGGCCGCGCCCGTCAGCTTCTGGTCCCCGGGGTACGTGAAGGCCAGCGACCAGTCGGTGACCGGCGCGGAGCCGGCGTTGACCACGGTCAGGTCGGCGTCGAACGCTTTACCCGAGTCTCGGCGCAACGCGTACCGGACCTCGCAGGCCGGTGTGTCCGCCGCCGCGGCCGGTGCCGCCACGGTCGTGGTCGTGCTCGTGTCCGGGTGGCGGTCGCCGCGGGTCGCGGCCAGGCCCGCGCCGGCCGCGCCGAGCACCACGACGGCCGCCGCGGTGCCGAGCACCTGCCGGCGCCGGCCGGCGAGCAGGTCACGCATCACGATGCCGGCGGCGGGCGCGACGCCGCGGGCCGCGTCTCCCACGGGGTCGGCCGTCCGCGGCAGGATCGTGGTGTTGCCGGACTCCGCGACACCGCGGACCGGAGCCGGCGATGACGACGACGAGTGGGCGGTGGACAAGCTGCGGATGCAGGTGCCGGCATTACTCGGGTCCTCGGCCGAGTTCTGCACCTGCGCGAT
>NZ_JBFAIU010000139.1:0-18084 GCF_040654855.1 Asanoa sp. NPDC050611 | reverse complement strand
GACCCCCGGTCGACCGGCGCCGCGGAGCGAGTCGGCTGGGTCGCGGGCCCAGGCTGGGCCGGCACCGGGTGGTCGGAAACAGCAGCCTCGTCCCGCTCCGGATCGTCGATCCCGGGCACCAGCCCGTCCGAAGACTCCGGGAGCTCTCCCGTGTCAGCGTCGTCGACCGAGTCCGCGCCGTCCCCGGAAGGAACCGCCGCCGGTGTGCCGGGCGTCCACGCGAACACCAGCCCCGCACCGATGATGCCGAAGATCAGGCCAAGGAAGAACCCGCCCAGGTTGACGCCGATCAGCGAGAACACGGCCGTCACCACGGCGACGATCGCGTAGAACATCCGTTGTGCCGGGCTCGCCCACGACAGCACGCCGCAGGCGATCAGGATCACGGGGATCAGCCAGGAGAGGAACCCGGTCGGGCCGAGCTGGAAGCTCAACCCGCCCAGGCTCATCTGCGTGGTCAGGAAGATCTCCACACCGCTGAGGATCACGAACAGGCCGCCCCAGAACGGGCGGGTTCGGCGCCAGCGGCGGAAGCCGCGCCAGGCCCGGCCCGCGAAACCGGGCCGGACGTGGGTCGGGCTAGACGGCAGGCTCATCCTCGAAACATTCCTTGGCGTCGGCGCCGACGTTGACCTTCAGGCGCAGGCCCGTGAGGGTGAACGTGCCGGCCGAGGTCGACCAGGCGGTCTGCTTGAGGTCATTGATGACGACGCGGTCGGCCTGCTGGCCGAACGAGCCCGCTTGGCCCTTCGAGTTGGCCTTGTTCAGCGTGCCGGCGTCCCGGCCGATCTCGATGTTGGTGAAGGTGGCGTCGCCCTGCAGCTCGGTCATGTCGATGAGCATGTTGCTGGCCCGGGCGGGCTTGCCGTTGCCGCCGGCGTTGATGGTCAGCACGACCGGCATGCCAGGCACCTTGACCGACTGGCACAGGTTCGTCAGCGTCGCGCGGTTGATGCCGGACACCGCGACCGGGTGGTCGTTGCCCTTGCCGTCCTCGACGATGCTGCCGTACTGGACGAAGCCGTCGCCCACCAGCTTGTCCGCCGACACCTTGAAGGTCTGGCCGGACACCGCGAACGACGCCGCGATGGCGCCGCTGCTCATGCCGAAGACGACGAAGCCGACTGCCGCCAAGGCGGGCAGGGTGAGCGCGGCGAACCGCCGCCAGCGGGTCCGTCCCCGCGTTGTTTCAAGGGGTTCCGACACGGTTCCTCCTACGCGCGTTACTCACTGGTAACCGAGAACGGACCGATGGTGCTCCTGTGCGACTGGCCTCACAAGACACCGGTTACCCGGCGGTAACAGCAATGTGGCCCGAAACAACCGACTGCGATCAAGATCGACGCCGCGAAACCCCACAAAGGAGGGCAGACCATGCCAGCGTTCGTACGCTGCGTGACAAGCACATCGATGTGTCACGATTTGATAACGGCGACGGCCGAAACCGTTTGGGCCGTAGGCTGCACGGCGTGTCTGGGCTGACCGTCCGCCGGGTCGCGCCGGCCTCCACCCGCACCCGGCGGATCGCCAAAGCCGGTGCCGCGGTCGCGATCGCCGGCGCCCTGACCAACGTGCTCGGCTACCTCGTCCCGGTGATCGGCGCCCGTCAGCTCAGCAGCGCCGACCTCAGCGCGCTGGCCACCGTGCTCGGTCTCGCCGCGATCGCGTCGGTGCCGGGCCTCGGGCTGCAGATCGCGATCGCCGTGCACCGCGCCCGCAACGGCGCCGCGTCGACCGCCCGGATCAGCCTGGTGACCACCGCCGTCAGCGCCGGCGGGCTGCTGGTCCTCACGCCCGCGGTGGTGCCGGTGCTCGACCTGCCGGTGCAATACCCGCTGCTGGCCGTGCTCGCCACCGTGCCCACCGTCTACGCCGGTCGCCGGCTCGGCGAGATGCAGGGCGACCAGCGCTTCCTGCGCCTCGCGGCCGGGATGGTGATGCTCGCGGTCGGCCGCTACGGCGGGCTGATCGCCGCGCTGCTCGCCGGCGCCGGCCTCACCACGTCACTCGTGGCCGGTGCCGTGGTCGCCTGGCTCGTGCCGCCGATCCTGCTCGTCCTGTGCCACAGCCGGAAGCCACCCGTCGCCGACGCGATCAGCGGCCGCGAGGTCCTGACCGCCTGCTCGGCGTCCCTGGCCATGCTCGTCATCGCCTGGGCCGACCTGCTGCTCGCCCGCTACCTGCTGCCGGCCGACACCTCCGGCGCGTACTCCGTCGGCACGGTGTTGACCAAGGGCGCGCTGTGGGCTCCGCAGGTCGTGACCGTGCTCGCCCTGCCCCGGCTGGCCCAGGGCAACCGCCGCGCCCTGCGCCTCGCGCTGCTGATGGTCGCCGCGTGCGGCGCGGTCCTGGTCGCCGCGTCCGCGCTGTTCGGCGGCTTCGCGTTCCGGGTCGCCGGCGGCCCGGACTACACCCATCTCGGCCACTACGCCGCGGTCTTTGCCGCCACCGGCGCCGTCTACGCGCTGGTGTTCGTGCTGGTCAACGACCGGGTCGCCACCGGCACCAAGCGGGCGGCGGCGCCGGTCTGGGTGGCCTGCGGCGCCCTGGTCGTCGTCGCCGAGTTCTTCGCGCCGCACTCGCTGGAGGGCGTCATGTGGAGCGCGCTCGGCGCCGCGCTTCTCGCCCTCGCACTCTGCACGATCGGGAGGACCAAGCGTTGACCGTCGCCATCAGGCCCGAGACCCCGGACGACGCGGCAGCGGTCCGCGAGATCCACGCCGGCGCGTTCGGGGACGACCTGGTGCCGCGCCTGGTCGACCAGTTGCGGCTGCGGCCGGCGGCGTTGCCGCCGAGCGGCTACGTCGCCGTGGTCGACGGTGCGCTCGCCGGCCACGTGCTGCTCACCCACTCCTGGCTGGACGCCCCGCGGAAGCTGGTCGACGTCCTGGTGCTGTCACCGCTCGGCGTGCTGCCCCAACACCAGCGCCGCGGGCTCGGCACGCTGCTCGTGGCCAAGGCGATCGAGGCCGCCGACCAGAGCGGAGCGCCGCTGCTGTTCCTGGAAGGTGACCCGGCCTACTACCGCGAGCGCGGTTTCCAGCCGGGCGGGCCGCTCGGCTTCCGCAAGCCGAGCCTGCGCATCCCGGACGCCGCGTTCCAGGTCGTCAAGCTGAGCGCGTACGAGCCGTGGATGACCGGCACCGTGGTGTACGCGGAAACGTTCTGGGCACTGGACTGCGTGGGCCTGCGCGACCCTCAGGCCTGACACACCGGGCACCAGTAGGAGTTGCGCCCCGCCAGCCCGGCCCGCGCCACCGGCGTGCCGCAGATCAGGCAGGGCTGACCGGTCCGCCGGTAGACGTAGACCTCGCCACCGTGCCGGTCCACCCGCGGCGCCCGCCCCATCGCCTCCGGCAGGTGCTGACTGTGCACGGTGTCGATCCGGCCCAGGACGACCCCTTCGGCCATCAGCCCGCGCAGGTCCGTCCACAGGGCGAGGACCTGGTCCGCGGAGAGCGACCGCCCCGGCCGGGTCGGCCCGATCCCTGCCCGGAAGAGCACCTCGCTCGTGTAGACCAGCCCGGACCCCGCGATGATCGACTGGTCCAGCAGCAGGGCCGCGATCGCCGCGCCGCTGCGGACGATCCGCGCGACCGCCGCGGCAGGGGAAGCGTCCGGTCGCAACGGGTCGGCGCCGAGCCGCGCCCGCAGCGCGTCGACCTCGGGCGGCAGCAGCACCGAACAGTCCGTCGGCCCGCGCAGGTCCAGCCAGTGCCCGCCGCCGACCATCCGCATCCGCACCTGCCCGACCGGCGGTGGTGGCTCGCCGGCGCCGTCGGTCACCGTGCCGTAGAGGCCGAGGTGCACGTGCACGGTCGAGCCGTCGGCGTAGTGGTGGAGCAGATGCTTCCCGTGCGCCTCGGTCCCGGTCAGCAACGTCCCGGAGAGCAGCGCCGCGCCTTCCGCGAACCGCCCCTGCGGGCTGCTCAGGTCGATCTTGTGCCCGACGAACAGCTCACGGTGCCGGGCCGCCAGGCGATGGATCGTGTGACCTTCCGGCATCGCTACCTCAGGGTGCGTCGGGCGCCGCCTCGGCCGCGGGCGACGGGGTGCCGGTCGGCCCCCCGCTGACCGTAGCCGTAGCCGTGATCTCCTTCGTCGCCACGGGGCCACCGCCGACCGTCGACAACAGGTAGGTGTGCTTCGCGGTCTCGCCGGGGCCCCAGTCGCCGCAGGGGAAGGACAGGGTCTCCGAGCCGGACGCGCCGTAGCTCTTGTAGACGCCCGGGCCGTCGACTGAGAGCGTGACCTTGTCGGTGCCGGTCACCTTCCACTCGACGACGACCTCGCGCCCGTTGGGCCATTGCCCGGACGGGCACCTCGGCGTCTGCTTGACCCGGAAGTACGAGATCCAGGGATCCTTCCGCTGCTCGCCACCACCGCCGTCGTTGCCGCCGGACGGCTCCTTGGTGGTCGGCGCCGGGGTCGGGCTCACGTCGGCGTCCGTCGGCGTGTCCTCGCCGATCACATAGGACTTGGGCGTCGGCGTGCCGGACGCCAGGTCGGTGCCGGGCTTGTCGCCGCAGGCCGACAACAGCGCCGCCGTCGCGGCGGCGATCAGCACGAGCGGGATCCGGAAGGTCCTCATGGCACACCACGCTACGAACCGATAGAGCTGGGCGAATCCCGCTTTCGTGCCGCGTCACCGTCGCGTTCCCGACGACCGCCCGATCCGGTTACTCCGGGACCTTGACCCGACCCTCGGCCGCCGCGAGCGCGATGTCGCGCCTGATCACCGCGCCGGCCATCGTGACCCGGTCGACGAGGGCGTACGCGGCGTCCCGGGCGGCCGCGAGGTCGACGCCGGTCGCGGTCACCGAGAGCACCCGTCCCCCGGCGGTGACCAGGTCACCGGAGGAGGAGCGCGCGGTGCCCGCGTGGATGAACCCGGCGCCCTCGGCACCGGTGATCACGTCGCCGGACCGCGACGACTCGGGATAGCCGGCCGACGCGATCACGACGGTCACCGCCGCCCCCGGCCGCCAGCGCAACGGCGGCTCCGCCGCGAGCGTGCCGGTCGCCGCCGCCCGGAGCAGCCCGGCCAACGGCGTCTCCAGCATGGCGAGCACGACCTGCGTCTCCGGGTCGCCGAACCGGGCGTTGAACTCGATCACACGCGGACCGGTCCGGGTCAACGCCAGACCGACGTAGAGCAGCCCGGCGAACGGTCGCCCGCGCCGCCGCATCTCGGCCAGCGTCGGGTGGACGACCTGCTCCAACACGTCCGGTACGAGCGACGGCGGCGCCCACGGCAGCGGCGTGTACGCCCCCATGCCGCCGGTGTTCAGCCCGGTGTCGCCCTCGCCGATCCGCTTGAAGTCCTGCGCGGGCTGCAGCGGCACCGCCGTCTCGCCGTCGGTGACCACGAACAACGAGACCTCGGGCCCGGCGAGGTATTCCTCGATCACCACCCGGCCGCAGGCCGCGGCGTGCGCCAGCGCGGCGTCCCGGTCGTCCGTGACCAGGACGCCCTTGCCGGCCGCCAGCCCGTCGTCCTTGACCACGTACGGCGCGCCGAACCGGTCCAGCGCCGCGGCGACCTCGTCGAGGTCGGTGGTCGACACCGAGCCTGCGGTCGGCACACCCGCGGCGTGCATGACGTCCTTCGCGAAGGTCTTGGAGCCCTCGATCTCGGCGGCCGCCGCGGTCGGGCCGAAGCACGGGATGCCCTTGGCCCGCACCGCGTCGGCGACCCCCGCCACGAGCGGCGCCTCCGGGCCGACCACGACCAGGTCCGCGCCGACCTCGACGGCCAGCGCGGCCACCGCGTCGGGGTTCATCGCGTCGACCGGACGCAGCTCGGCGACCTCGGCGATGCCCGGGTTGCCGGGCGCCGCGATCAGCGTGACGCCGGGCGAGGAAGCGAGACCGATGGCGAGGGCGTGCTCACGCCCACCACTACCAATGAGAAGAACGCGCACGATGTCCGATCCTAGGCGGTACGCAGAAGCTCGTGCCGCACGACGTTCTCCTCGCGGCCCGGTCCCACTCCGATGACCGACACCTGGGCACCGCAGAGCTGCTCGATCCGCTCCACGTAGGACCGCGCCGCGGGCGGCAGCTCGGCGAACGAGCGCGCCTTGGAGATGTCCTCCCACCAGCCGTCGTGCTCCTCGTAGACCGGCACGGCGTGGTGGAAGTCCGTCTGCGACATCGGCATGTCGGAGTGGATCTCGCCATTGATCTCGTAACCGACGCAGATCGGCACCTTCTCCAGCCCGGTCAGCACGTCGAGCTTGGTGATCACCAGGTCGGTGATGCCGTTGAGCCGCACCGCGTAGCGCGCGACCACCGCGTCGAACCAGCCGCAGCGGCGCTCGCGACCGGTCGTCGTGCCGTACTCGGCACCGATCTTGCGCAGGTGCGCGCCGTTCTCGTCGAACAGCTCCGTGGGGAAGGGCCCGGAGCCGACCCGGGTGGTGTACGCCTTGGCAACGCCGATCACCTGGGTGACCTTGGTCGGCGGGATGCCGGCGCCGACGCAGGCGCCACCCGCGGTCGGGTTGGACGACGTCACGAACGGATAGGTGCCGTGGTCCATGTCGAGCATGGTGGCCTGGGCGCCCTCCATCAGCACGATCTCGCCGCGGTCCAGCGCCGACCAGAGGATCTCGCGGGTCTCGGCGATGTACGGGCGCAGCCGCTCGGCGTACGCCAGGTATTCCTCGACCACCGCGTCCGCGTCGATCGCCTTGCGGTTGTAGACCTTGAACAGGGTCTGGTTCTTCTCCCGCAGGGTCAGCTCGAGCTTCTTCCGCAGGATGCCCGGGTCGAGCAGGTCCTGCACCCGGATGCCCATCCGCGCGACCTTGTCGCCGTAGGCGGGACCGATCCCCCGGCCCGTGGTGCCGATCCGCGCCGAGCCGAGGTAGCGCTCGACGACGCGGTCCAGTGCCCGGTGGTGCGGCATGATCAGGTGCGCGTCGCCGGAGATGCGCAGGCGGGACACGTCCACGCCACGCTCCGCGAGCCCGTCGATCTCGGCCAGCAGCACCTTCGGGTCGATCACGACGCCGTTGCCGATGACGATCACGGCGTTCGGCGAGAGAGCACCGGACGGCATCAGGTGCAGCGCGTACTTCTGCCCGTCCGGGGTGATCACCGTGTGTCCGGCGTTGTTGCCGCCCGAGTACCGGACCACGTAGTCGACCTGCCCGCCAAGCAGGTCGGTAACCTTGCCTTTGCCCTCGTCGCCCCACTGCGCGCCGAGAAGCACTATCGCTGGCATCTTTCGACCGCCTCCACGGGGCCCGGGTGCCAGGGTGGCGACCACTTGGCGAGCCCGAAGTGTCAGGCTAACAACAAACCGGAGAACCATTTTGTACGACGTGGTGCTGCTGACCCTTGCCGAAGGGGCTGGTGCGGCGTGTTGCGGCGCGGACAGCTGTGACTCGCACGCCAAGGCCGACACCCTGCGCGCGCCGGTTCGGGCGTGTCTGGACGCGCTCCGCGCCGCCGGTGCCCGGGTCGAGACGGTCACCGCGCACGCCGACAAGGACATCGACGCCGTCCTGGCCCGGTTCGACGGCCCCGCCCGCGAGGACGGCCTGACCTGGCCCGAGGCCGACAGCAAGACCCGGCTGGTGGTGGCCATCGCCACCGACGGTCAGTTGCGGCACGTCGTGCGGCGGCTGGTCCGCCGGTACGCGCCACCGCCCAGCCGCCGGCCCGCGGACCTCGCCGACAACCGGACCGTGCCCGACCTGCCGGCGCTGGCCGTGCTGCCGATGGGCCCGGCCTCCGCCGACCTGGTGGCGCAACTCGGCCTGCCGCGCGACCCGGCCGCGGTGGCGGCGGCCGCACTCGGCGGCGCGGTGCGGCGGGTCGACCTGCTGCGCACCGACGCAGGCTCGGTCACCCTCGACGGCGCGCTGATCGGCGGCCAGGCCGAGGGGCAGCTCGGAAGCTGGCGCGGCCGGGTCGAGGTCGACGACGCGGTGCTCACCAACGGCGACGACCCGGTGCTGGCCTGCGCGGTCGGCAACGCCGGCGGCTACGCCGAGCTCGACGGTCTGCCGTTGCTGACCGGCGCCGACCCGACCTCCGGGCAGATCGAGGTCGCCGTCGCCGTGCCGGTCGTGTCGCGGTCGCTGCTCGGCAAGGCCAAGGTCCGCGTCGAGGTGCGCCGCGCCCGCGGGCGGGCGGTTGCCGTGCTGCCGCGGGACGGCGAGATCCCGTTCGTCGACGACGGCGTCGCGGGCAACCTGACCCGGAAACGATCGTGGTGGATCGAGCCGGGAGCGTGGGCCGTCTATACGGGCTGACCTCCAGCCGCCAACTCGCCTTACTCTTGGGGCTGGTGTGACGGATGTTGATGGAGGTGACCACTGTGGTTGACGATTCGGACCGGGTCTACCGGCCCAACGGCAACGGCTCGGCGCAGTGGCACGGCGCCGGTCAGCCGTGGCCGCCGGACGAGCCCGCGACCGGGTCGACCGACCACGACGGCGACGACCTGGTGCACGGCGGCCCGCCGGTGCCGCCACCGCCACCCCCGATCCGAGTGCCGGCGCCGCCCGCGCCCCCGCCGATCAACCGGCCGGGCATGGCCGCGCCGGCACAGCCGGGCGCCTTCCCGCCAGGGGCCTTCGCACCGCAGTCCACGCACCACCACCGCCCGCCCGCCCCACCACCACCACCGCCGCACAACGCCGGCTCGGCCCCGCGACCGCCTCATCCAGGCCAACCTCCCGCTCCACCGGCACCGCCCCACCACGGTGTTCCGGCCGCGCAACACGGCCAACCTGCCGCTACGCCGCCGCCCCACGCCGCTGGACCCGCTGCTCGGGCACCGCATGGCCCAGGACCACACGGCGCAGATGCCGCCGTTCCGGCATCGCACCAGACCGGACCCGGTGGACACCCGCCCCACGAGACCGACGCGGGCGCATCGCCGCCGCACCAGACCGGCGACGCGGCTCCGCCGCCGTCGCATCAGATGCCAGCCGCTGCCCCGCCGCGCCCCGCCGCGGCGCCGCCCCATCAGGCGGCACCGGCGGCGAGCAACGGCGACGGTCCGCGGCCGATGGCAGACCAGCCGCCCGCGGACCAGTCCGCCGCGGTGCCGATGCAGCGCTCCGCCGACGGGCAGGTCGCCGGCACGCCCTGGGCACAGCCGCCGCAACGCCCGCCGACCACGGCACCGCAGCCGGCGGAGGGGCCCGCGGCGCACCCGACCGCCGCCTACCCGGTCACCCCACCGCCGCGCCCCGTCGCGGCCGAGCCGGCCGCGCAGCCGGACCCGCCACCCGTACAGCACCAGGAGATCGCGCCCGGGGTCGTCGAGGTGCCGCAGCAGGGCGTCTACCGGATGCCGACCCCGTCCATGCCGCCCGCGACCGCGAGCCCGCGCGCCGAGTGGGCGCCTGACGGTGCCGTGCCGACCGCCGACGACTTCGCGCGCCGCCGGGCCATGCGCGCGCCGGACCCCGTCGCCACGAGCGGCGTGCGGGCCGTGCTCAACAGATCGTCGATGGGCCTCGTCAAGCTGCCGCCGGGCGCCCACGAGCGGGAGCGGCGCCAGGAGATCGACACCATCCGCCGCAACTTCGGCGGCCTGCGCCAGGTCACCGTGGTCAACCCGAAGGGCGGCGCGGGCAAGACCGTGGCGATCCTGCTGCTGGCGATGACGTTCGGGCAGAAGCGCGGCGGCTACGTGCTGGCCTGGGACAACAACGAGACCCAGGGCACCCTCGGCATGCGCGCCCAGCAGGACTTCCACAACCGCACCGTGCGGGACCTGCTGCGCGACCTCGCCCAGTTCCGCGGTGCGCAGGGGCGGGTCGGTGACCTCTCGCAGTACGTACGCGCACAGGGCGAGGGCATGTTCGACGTGCTGGCCTCGGACGAGTCCGCCACGGCCGGCGAGATGCTCACGGCCGCGGCCTTCGCGCACATCCGCGACGTGGTCAGCCGCTTCTACAAGTTGATCTTCGTGGACACCGGCAACAACGTACGCGCGCAGAACTGGCAGGCCGCGATCGACGCGACCGACCAGCTCGTGGTGACGATGTCGGCCCGCAACGACTCCGCCGAGACCGCCGCCCGCATGCTCGACCACCTCGAGCAGACCGGCCGCCACCGCCTGGTCCGGCAGGCCGTCACCGTGGTGTCGATGCCGCCGTCCCGCCGCGAGATCGACCTGCCGCCGATCGAGAGCCACTTCGCCGCGCGCACGCGGTCGGTGCTGCTCGCGCCCTACGAGCGGTTGATCGACACGGGCGAGCCGCTGCGGTACGCCGGCCTGAGCCGGGAGACCCGCGACGCCTGGCTGAAGATCGCCGCCGCCGTCGCCGAAGGCCTTTAGCCCAGGGCGTCGGCCGCCGCCGGGTCGCAGTCGCGGACGAACTGGGCGCACCGCGCGGCCTCGTCGGACTCACCGATCTGGTCGGCGGCCCGGGAGAGCACGTAGAGGCTGTGCAGGAAACCCCGGTTGCCCTCGTGGGACCACGGCACCGGGCCGTGCCCCTTCCAGCCGTTGCGGCGGAGCTGGTCCAGGCCGCGGTGGTAGCCGGTGCGGGCGTAGGCGTACGCGGTCACCGCGTGGCCGTGGTCGATGGCCCGCTGGGCCAGCGCCGCCCAGGCCGCGCTCGACGTCGGGTGCGCGGCCGCGGCCCGCTCGTAGGCGGCCTCGCTGCCGTCCTTCGCGGCCGCCTCCAGGGCGGCCTCCGCCGCCTCGTCGACCGGGAGCAAGGTCGCCGGCGGCTCGGGCATGAGGTTCTGCATCTGCACATTCAACCGTGACCGTCCCGGCAGACGGTGGCGCAACGACTGAGGCTTTCGTCACGCGTGCGGCTCTCGCGTACGTTGTCTTGCGTGCCGACCCCACCCCCCGCCGACATCGTCGCCCTGCCCGACTCGACCCCCGACGAGATCGAGTCCCGGGCCGAGCTCGACCACCACCTCCGCCGCCGCAGCCTGGCCGGCCTGACCGTGCAGGGCCTGCGCCTCGACCTGGACCCGATCCCGGAGCTGGCCGGCGTCGACCTGACCGGCACGCTGTTCGTCGGCTGCCGGTTCGAGACCCCCGAGATCGAGGCCGCGCTGGTGCTGCGCGGTGCGCACGTGATTCCCGGCTTCCCGGCATTGCCGTACCCGAGCCACCCGTCCCGGCTCTACACCCCGGCGGACCTGTCGGCCGGGTTCGCCGAGGGCGGTTTCGCCGGCATGTACGACACGGTGGTCTACGCGCACTTCCGCGCGGCGGGCGGCGCGACGCCGGACGTCCGGGAGGCGCTGGCGCAGCGGCTGCACGACCACGCGATCGACAACGGCCTGGCCGACCTGACGAAAACCTGGATCGCCGGGCACGGCGCCGACACGGTGGTCGGCGTGATGGGTGGCCACGCCGTGCCGCGCGGATCGGCGGCGTACCGGCTGGCCGCGACCCTCGGCTGGGAGCTGACCCGGGCGGGCCAGCTCGTGGTCACCGGCGGCGGCCCGGGCGTGATGGAGGCCGCCAACCTCGGTTCGTTCCTGTCCACGCGGCCGGCCGAGGACCTGACCGGCGCGATCGACGAGCTGGCGGTCGCGCCCGACTTCCTCGACCACGACCCGTTCACCGCCGCGGCGCTGCGGGTGCGCGAGCGGTTCGCGCCGGCCGGCGACGACTGGGCGCGGCAGGGCGGCCTGGCGATCCCGACCTGGCTGTACGGCCACGAGCCGGCCAACCTGTTCGCGGGCCGGATCGCGAAGTATTTCTCCAACGCGATCCGCGAGGACATGATCCTGCGCCTGGCCCGCGGCGGCATCGTCTTCGCACCGGGCCGGGCCGGCACGGTCCAGGAGGTCTTCCAGGCGGCGACCAAGACCTTCTACGGCACGGACGGCGCGAGCGGCGCGTACGTGTTCCTGGACAGCGCCTACTGGACGAAGACGCTCCCGATCGAGGCCCTGCTCCGCCCGCTGATGGCGCTGTCCCGCTTCGGCGACCTGTCGGACACCATCCACGTCACCGACGACGTGCAGGAAGCCGTGCGGGTGCTGACCAAGCCGGCCTAGTCGCCCTGCCGGGACCGCGGCAGGCAGCACTTCTTGTACTTGGCTCCCGAACCGCACCAGCAGGCGTCGTTGCGGGCCGGCGGCCACGGCACGCCCACACCCCGGTCGGCGAGCTCCTCGGCGTAGTCGTAGGCCACGTCGTCCACCGGGTCGTCGCCGCGCCCGGCCACGAGCGCGGCCAGCTCGTCGGCCGAGCCGGGGACGATACCGCGGGCGGTCGTGATGCCGGCCTCCACGACCATCGCCAGGATCCGCTCGATGTCGGCGCGATGGTCGTCCCAGGTCGGCCCGCAGCTTTCCGCCACGTCCGGCAGACGCTCGGCCAGGCGGTCGAACTCGGTGGCGGTGAAGAAGAGGACTGGCCCGCTCAGCGCCGCGGTCAGCTCGGCGCGGTGCTCCTCCTCGGCCGCCGCCTCCAGCTCTTCGGCCATCTCGTCCAGCGAGTCGTGCGGCAGGCCCAGCTCGTGCCGCACGGCGTGCCGCGCGGTGACCAGCGCGTACATGATCTCGGTGGCCAGCTCACCGGCCTCGTCGAGCTCGTCGGTCTCGGGCAGTGCCGCGCGCGCCTCGTCGACGGCCGACGTCAGCCATTCGTGCGCGGTGTCGCCGCGACCGCCGGCCACCAGCGCCTCGGCGATCTCCGCCGCGGCGTCCGGGTCGCTGGTCAGCAGCGGGCGCAGCGGCGTCAGCTCGGCCATCGCCTCGTCGGCGCGGTCGAGTAGGAACAACAGCCGGGCCCGGAACATCAGCACGAGATCGGGTGCCGAGCCGTGCGCGCGGTGCGCGTCGGCCGTGCGGTCGGTCAGGGCGAGGCTGCCGGCCAGGTCCTCGGCCTGGAACAGCAGCTCGGCGGCCAGGCCCAGCGCGATGACGTCGTCCTGCGGGTCGGCCAGCCGGCCCTCGTCGACCACGGCCACCAGCTCGGCCGCGCCGGCCGTCGGCTCACCGCGCTCGGCGGCCTCCTCGGCGAGCTGGTCCAGTTCGTCAGCGCTCAGGGCGGAAGCGACGGGCACGCGACACCTCGTTACTCGAACCGAAAGGCCGGCCCCGCGATTCGGGGCCGGCCTTTCGTGCGGACTGAATTACTTCGACAGGGTCGTGCCGGTCGAGCGCAGGTCCTCGCAGGCCAGGGCGACCCGCTTGGCGAGGCCCTCCTCGGCCGACTTGCCCCAGGAGCGCGGGTCGTAGGTCTTCTTGTTGCCGACCTCGCCGTCGATCTTGAGGACGCCGTCGTAGTTCTTGAGCATGTGGTCGGCCACCGGGCGCGTGAACGCGTACTGCGTGTCGGTGTCGATGTTCATCTTGACCACGCCGTAGTCGAGCGCCTCGCGGATCTCCGAGAGCAGCGAGCCCGAGCCGCCGTGGAAGACCAGCGACAGCGGCTTCTCCTTGCCGGTGCGGGCGCCGACCGCGTCCTGGATCTCCTTGAGGATCTCCGGACGGAGCTTGACGTTGCCCGGCTTGTAGACGCCGTGCACGTTGCCGAAGGTCAGCGCCGCCATGTAGCGGCCCTTCTCGCCGAGGCCGAGCTTGTCGACCATGGCGAGGCCGTCTTCGACGGTCGTGTAGAGCTTGTGGTTGATCGCGTTCTCGACGCCGTCTTCCTCGCCGCCGACCACGCCGACCTCGATCTCGAGCACGACGTGCGCCGCGGCCGCCTCGGCGAGCAGCTCCTCGGCGATGTCGAGGTTCTCGTCGAGCGGCACGGCCGAGCCGTCCCACATGTGCGACTGGAACAGCGGCCCCTCGCCCCGACCGACCCGCTCCTTGGAGATGGCGAGCAGCGGCCGGACGTACTTGTCGAGCTTGTCCTTGGGGCAGTGGTCCGTGTGCAGGGCGATGTTGACGTTGTAGTTCTTGGCGACCTCGTGCGCGTAGGCGGCGAGCGCCACGGCGCCGGTGACCATGTTCTTGACCGTGGGCCCGGAGAGGTATTCGGCACCGCCGGTCGAGACCTGGATGATGCCGTCGCTCTCCGCCTCGGCGAAACCGCGCAGGGCCGCGTTGAGCGTCTGCGACGAGGTGACGTTGATTGCGGGGTACGCGAACGCGCCGGCCTTGGCGCGATCGAGCATTTCGGCGTACACCTCGGGCGAAGCGATGGGCATGTCTGCCGCTCCTTGTCTAATCCGGTCACGGATGCCGGACCGCGCTGTCCTCCACCTGGCAGTATTCCGCAACCGCCGAACCGCCCGACAAGCAGGTCAGTCGCGGTCCCCGCGGGGCTCAGGGACGATCAGGCTCAACACCCAGCTCACCACCGCCATCACGATGGCTCCCCAGAACGCGGGCCAGAAACCGTCGATGAAGAACGGCAGGTCGAACTGGTGACCGATCCAGTCGGTGAGCAGGAAGAGGAGCGCGTTGACGACGAGGGCGATCAACCCGAGCGTCAGGATGTAGAAAACGCACCCGACGACCTTGATGATCGGTTTGAGGACCGCGTTGACGACCCCGAAGATGACCGCCACGACGAGTACGGTCAGCGCGGTGCGGCCGGCGTTGCTGCCGCCGACGTCGATACCGGGCACGACCAGCGCCGTGATCCACAGGGCGATCGCGTTGATGACCACCCGGATCAGCATTCCCATGGCACCCATCGTGGCACCGGCCCGCATCAGCCGTTGTCCCGAGGGTTTGGCGCGGTGACCGACTGGGCAACCGGCAGCCGCCGTACGGTGAACAGGAAGGGAGGCGGCGCCCGATGACCCAGCCCGACGAGCGTGACCCGGAAGCGCCCGAAGCCGACGCCACCGAGCAGGCCACCCCGGCGGAGCCCGACAACGAGCCCGACGACGACGCGGTCCGGGTAGGCCCGGACGTGCCCGAGGCCGACGCGGTCGAACAGGCTCGCGCGGTCGGCCCGGAGGACGACTACCGCTAGCGCACGGCCCGGGGGTTCGCCTGGGCCCACTCGGTCAGCCGGTTCTCCTTGATCGCGGCGAACACCGGAGCGCTGAGCGCCGGATCGAGCCGCTGGTACGAGACCCGGTCGATGGTGATGCCCCGGAAGTTCGACCCGATGTCGACCGACCTGACCGTGTCGACCCCGGCGGCCACCTGCAGCAACCGGGGGGTGCTGATCCCGGTGCCGGCCACGTCGATCCCGGCCGAGGCGGCCTGCACCACGCGGGCGAGCCGGACCGGGTCGTTGACGTCCCCGGCGAGCAGGCCCCGCACGAACGCGCGCCCGTTGGCGTCCCGGTCGTAGGCGCCGTGCGGCAGGCCGTAGCGCTGGCGGAGCAGGTCGACCATGCTCCGGCCGTCGAGCCGCTGGCAGCCCGCGGGGAACACCCGGCCGGAGTGCCGCGACGACACCTCCTGGTCCACGCAGATCTCGACGCCGCCCAGCGCGTCGGTCACCGCCCGCAGGCCGGAATAGCGCACGGTCACCGTCGCGTCGATCGGGAGCCCGGTGGCCGCGGTGATCGTGCCGGCGGTCAGCTCGGCACCCGCGCCCGGGTCCGGAGCCGCGTCGCGGCGCTCGCTGCCGTAGTAGAACGTCTCACCGAGCCGGGCCCGGCCCCGCCCGGGGATCTCCACGAGCAGGTCGCTCGGCAACGACACCAGGTAGGCGGTGTGGCTGGCGGCCGGCACGTGCGCGAGCAGCACGGTGTCGGCCCGGTAGCTGCGGCCGCCGTCGTCGTCGACGCCGAGCACGGCCACCGTGAGCGGACGGTCCATGGTCTGCGCGCCGCCGGGCAGGAACGTGTCGCCGACGAACGGCGGCTGCACCGCGTCGCGGAACGCGAACGGCAGCGACAGGGCGGCGGCGACCGCGAGCGTCGCGCCGGCCAGCCGCCGGGTCAGCCGGCGTTGCCGGCGACGGCGGCGCACCGCGCGATCGATGGCCTCGCGCAGCGGCGCCGACGACGGCGCGAGTGTCTCGTGCCGCTCGAACGTCTCGCGCAGTTGCTCTTCGATCATGGGGTCTCCACCAGCTCGGCCCGCAGCGTCGCGAGCGCACGCGAGATCGACGACCGGACCGTGCCGACCGCACACCCGAGGATCTCGGCGATCTCGGCGTCGGGCAGGTCCTCGTAGTAACGCAGCACCAGGGCCGCGCGTTGCGCCTTCGGCAACCGGGCCAGCCAGCTCCAGATCTGGTCTCGGTCCGCGGTGGCCTGGGCGTGGTCGACGGGTACGACCCGCGCCGCCTCGTCCGGCTCGGCGCGCAGCAGCACCCGGCGCAACCAGGAACCGCGCCGCCAGTCGAGGTACTGGTTGGTGATCATCCGGCGGACGTACCGCTCGGGCGCGTCGGCGCGCACCACCTTCCGCCAGTTGAGCTGGACCCGGACCATCGTCTCCTGCACGAGGTCCTGTGCGAGGTGCGGGTCACCGCACAGCATCACGGCGTACCGGAGCATGTTGCCGAGTTGCACATCGGCGAACTCCTCGTACGTCAGCGTCACAGGTACCTCCGGGGTGGCTCTGCCAGGACGACGCGCACTGGCACCGAAACCGCTGCGAAGATCACCGATATTCAGCCGTTCGGCCAGACTACCGGCCGGGCTATCGCGGTCTTGATCTCCGCTGACTAAGCTGCGCGTCGATCCCTGGGGAGGACGCCGGATGGGCAGCCGTGTCACGCGCCAGCTCGCCGCCGGATGCGGTGCGGTGGTCGCCGCGCTCGTCTTCGCCGCGCCGCCGGCCCTGGCCGCCCCCGAGGACATCGCGATCGACATGCGCGACGTGACCGTCGCCGACGGGCATCCGGGCGTGGTCGCGGGCGTGATGCTGGTCTCCGCCGAGCCGGTCGTGCTCGACGACGTCGTGGTCACCTACGACTTCAGCGCGCTGGCCGGTCAGGTCGAGGTCGTGGCGCCGGCCGGGGCGCCCTGCTCCCTTGTGGAGCCGACGATCCTGGCCTGCGACCGGGAGCAGGTCCGGCTGGGCAGCGGGCCGCTGTCCGGGCAGTTCGACGTGGTCGTCCGCGCGGTCGACGGCGCCGAGGTCGGCGAAGGACCGCTGCAGGTGGGCGTCCGCGCCGCCGGGCTCCGGCCCGTCTTCACCGGCTCGTGGGTGCGCGTCGGCGCCGCTGTCGACCTCGTCGCCGGCCCCGCGACCGAGCTGAGCCGGCGCCCCGGCGAGACGTTCTCACTCCCGCTGCGGGTCGATGTCGCCGGCGCGACCGCGGTGGAAGGGCCGAGGGTCTACTTCACCGACGCGTACGCGTTCCACGCCACCCGCAAGTTCTCCAACTGCGTCTACGTGGAGGACCGGCTCCGCAACTGCTGGTTCGACGCGACGTTCCCGCCCGGCGCCGAGTACACCGCGGTGCTGCCGTTCGCCCTCGGCACGGACACCGCGGCGCCCGGCACGAAGACGGTCGAGGCGCTCTGGCTCACCGCCGCCGAGGCGGAGGACTATGAGGCGTTCCTCGCCGGCCACGGCTACTCCGGCGGCGAGCCGGGCACCGAGGGCGAGCTGACGCTGACGCCGGAGCTCCTGCTGCGGGCCGCCAACCAGGCCGACACCGTGCCGGCCAACAACCGCACCTCGCTGTCGGTCACGGTGACCGGCCACAACGGACTGGACCTCGCCGCGTCCGGTGCGGCGGTGCACGGCGCCGTCGGCGAGCGGCGACCGGTCACGGTCGGCTTCCGCAACCACGGCCCGGCCGCGGCGGAGCGGCCCGACGGCGAGGCGGCCACCGTCGACATCACGATCCCGTCGGGCACGACCGCGACCGCCGTGTCGCCTGAATGCGCGCCGCTGACCGACCTGGGCGCCGCCGGCCTGCCCGGCGCGGCCGCCTACCGCTGCCGGCCCGGCCCGCTCGTCCGGCCCGACTTCACCGTCGAGTTCGCCTTCGAGTTGCGCATCGACCGGGCGCACCCGACCGACGGCGCGGTGCGGCTGTCCGACACCGGCGACCTCGACGCGACCAACGACCAGGCCGCGATCACGGTCAACCGCGCCACTCCCGCGCTACCGCCGGCCGCCCGCCGCGGCCTGCCCATCACGGGCGCGCCGGCCGGCACCCTCGCGGGCATCGGCGCCCTCCTGATCGTCGGCGGCGCCTGCGCCGTCGCCCTGGCGCGGATCGGCGCCAGGTAGCACACCGTTCGGAACGCC
>NZ_JBFAIU010000138.1:0-18516 GCF_040654855.1 Asanoa sp. NPDC050611 | reverse complement strand
CGAGCCAGCGGTGGAACTCCGCGTACGCGGGAACGGTCAGGTAGCTCGTGATCATCCGCCGGCCGACGGCGCGCCGGCCGTGCCGGGCCACGCAGTGAGATCAGCGCCGGTAGAACCGGACGTAGTCGAACAATGCGGTCGCCTGGGGGCTGTCGCCGCCGTGGGAGACCAGGCCGATCCGCGGTGCCGGGCCCGCCGGGAAGGTCCAGACGCCGCCCCAGGTCCAGTGGCGGCCGTCGGTGCTGACCGCCGCCCGGTACTCGTGCTCCCCGGCCCGGTCGGTCCGGTGGGCGAGGCGCAGCCAGGTCGTCTCCGCCGGGGGAGTCTCGACCATGCCGCCGTAGGAGAGCCGGTCGGCGTAGGGCAGCTCGCGGCCGTACTCCACCTGCCGGGTGTTCCAGATCGCGACGTGGCTGAGCCGGGCGAAGTCGTCGTCGCCGGCGTAGACCACGAGCCCGGCCTGCTGGTAGTTGCGGACCGTGTCGACGCCCAGGTCGATGGACAGCTTCGTCTCGACGACCCAGTCGCCGGCCGGCGCGTCCCGCAGCAGCACGCTCGCGTCGTTGGCCGTGCCGACCAGGTCGGCCGCCTGGGTGGGCCAGCGCAGCCCGCCGCCGGTCACGGTCGCGTCCGGGTCGGGCCGGACCCAGCTCCAGCCGGGCGCCAGGCCGGCGCTGAACTCGTCCGACCACGCCGGCCGCTTGACCTTCGCCGCCCACTTCCAGGACTCGTCGGGAACACCCGGGTCGGAGGCCCAGTCGCCACCGCGTACGGTCGGCCACCCGCCCACCCAGTCGAGCCGGTCGACGAGCATCGGGCGCCGGTTGATCCCGTAGGGCTCGTCCAGGTAGGGCTGGCCGCGGTCGATCGCGTGGTAGACGAACCAGTCCCGCCCCCGGTCGTCGGTGACGACCGCGTTGTGCCCGGTGCCGATCCAGCGGTTGCCGTTGGGCTGGATCACCGGCGTGCCGCCGACGCGGGAGGCGAGCAGCGAATGGCCGTCGCGGTCGACGAACGGGCCGGTCGGGCTCTTCGCGCGGCCGGCGAACACGCTGTAGCCGGTGGTCGGCCCGGCGCAGCAGTTGGCCGCGGAGCCGAACAGGTAGTACCAGCCGCCGCGCCGGACCACGTACGCGCCCTCGTAGCGGTTGTCGATCGTGACCTGGGTGGCGGCGCCGGTGACCCGCAGCCCGTCGGCGGACAGCGGCACGGTCCAGATGCCGCCGAAGTACGACCCGTAGTAGAGCCACCGCTGCCCGCTCGCGTCGGTGAGCCCGGCCGGGTCGAAGGTCCACAGGAAGCCGCCGCCCGGTGCCGGCCGGGGGCCGACCAGCGGGGCGCCGGAGTCGGTCCAGGGCCCGGCGGGCCCCGGCGCGGTGGCGCCGGGTCACCCCGCTCTCCCTTGCCGCCTGCGCCGGCGTCGTCGACCTGATCGCCATCGTCGGCCTGGGCGGCGCGTTCGCCAGCGTGGTGACCGGCAACCTGGTCACCGCCGGCCTCGGCATCGGCGCAACGAACAACCACGCCTTCGCCGCGCCCGCGATAGCGGTCGCGGCCTACGCCGCGGGCGTCGCACTGGCGCTGCTCGTGCCGCGCGTGCGCTGGCCGGGCCACCTGCTCGTCGAACTGGCGCTGCTGGGCGCCCTGACGGCGGGCTGGATGGCGACGGACGGCGCACCCGGCCGCACGACCCGGTTGCTGCTGCTCGCGACGGGCAGTCTGGCGATGGGCGTGCAGAGCGTGGTGGCGCGCTGGCTGCACGAGTCGACGACGTATCTCACGGGCACGCTCACCGGCGCGGTGCACGACCTGGTCACGGGCCGCGAAGGCACCCGGGCGGCCGCCATCGGCCAACTGACCGCCCTGACCGCCGGCGCCACGGTCGCGGCGGCCCTCCTGACCGCGGCCCGCTGGTCGGCGCCGCTGCTCGCGCTGCTCCTTCTCGTGGCCGCGATAACGGCCCGTCGTCCGGCGCGCGCGTGAGGGGCGTTATGCGGGAAGCTGTGGGCATGGCTGAGGAACCGAATCCGGCGGGCGAGCCTTCGCCACCGGTAATCTCCGTGATGCTGATCGTCCCGGACGCGGACGCCGCGGTTGCCTGGTACAGGACCGCACTGGGCGCGTCAGAGCTGTGGAACCTAGGTGGCGTGGCCGGCCTCGAGATCGGTGGCGCCGCCTTCTTCCTCCACGAGGTCAATCCCGAGAATCCCACTGAGACCAGTCCCGACCGGGCGGGGGTCACCAGCACCCGGATCGAGATGTTCGCCGAGGACCCCGACGACTTCATCGCGCGCGCCGTCGCCGCGGGCGCTGTCGCCGGATCGGTAATCGAAGATCACCAAGTGCCCTGGGGCACGCACCGTCAAGGTGGCTTCACGGACCCGTTCGGTCACACGTGGTCCGTCGGCGACACCTCACCCCTGCTTCCGTTCCCACGCTGATCGGTCTCATCGGGCGAGGGAGGCCAGGTCCACGGCGTCGGCGATGGCGCGGGCGCCGTCGTCGTTTAGGTGCATGCCGTCGCCGCTGTCCAGGACCGGGTTGATGTAGTCAGGTGCGGCGGGGTTCTCCACCGCGCCGGCGACGTCGAACACTCCGTCGAAGACGTCCGTCGTCCGGATCCAGTCGTTGACCGCGCGCCGGGCGGCGAGGCCCTCCGGCGTGCTGATCCCGGGATAGATGGCACCAGCGAACGGCCCGATGGTGCCCACGACGATCTTCAGCCCGGCCTCGTGCGCGCGGCGGGCCAGGGTCGTGAAGCCCTCGATCAAGGCGTCCTCGGTCGCGGGCGGCTCGCCGACCATGCCCGGCAGGCCGAGGTCGTTGATGCCGAAGTGGACCAGCACGTGGGTCACGCCCGGCACCGCCAGCACGTCGCGGTCGAAGCGGGCCAGTGCGTGCTCGCCGATCTCGTCCGCGAGGAGGCGGTTGCCGGCGATGCCCTGGTTGACCACCCAGCCCCGCTCGAGGCGCCGGTTGAGGAAGTCCACGGAGCGGTTGTTCGCGTCGATCGTGGAGCCGACCCCTTCGAACCAGGAGTCACCGAACGCCACGGCGATCGGCGTGGCGTCCGGGGTGAGGACGTCGACCCCGGAGACGTAGAACCTGGCCTCGACCTGCTCGGCGTTCGGGAGGGTGGCGGACGCGACGTGGTTGCCCGCGACGATGTGGGCGAGCGAGGCGGGCTTGTGTGCGTACGTGGCGAGGCCCGTCTCCTCCGGGAGGTAGAGACGCAGGTCCAGGTCGGCGCCGGCGGCGACGGGCAGGTCGATCGGGTCGGCGACGACCTCCTCGCCGGGCGCGACGGTGAACTTCTCGGCGCCGCCGACGGTGACGGGGGCGTGCCGCTGCCCGGTAAAGACCGATGCCGCGCCGACCGTGAGGGCTGTGCGGCCGTAGAGGTTCGTGAGGCGCACGCGAACCGCCTGTCCCCCGCCGGCCAGGTGGAGCACCTGACGCACCGTCCGGTCGGCGAAGCCGCGCGGTTCGTTGAGCTTGACCTGCTCGTACGGGCTGATGACGGCAGACCGGAAGCCGGCTGTCCAGATCATGGTTCGCTCCCTGCGCTCGGAAATGTTGCTTTGAACTCGAAGCAAGTCAACCTCATCTTGCTTCGATTTCGAAGCAATTCCGCACGTTGGTGACCAGGGACACAATGCTTCGAACTCGAAGCGGTACGGTGTGGCAGATGACCGGCTCCCATCCCGACCCCGGCGGGCTCGACCCCGAGCAGCTGGACGCGTACTTCGCGCTGATGGAAGCCGTGGGCCTGCTCGAGCATCAGGTCGAGCAGCACCTCCGCGCCGACGGCGGCATCAGCTACGTGCAGTTCCAGCTGCTGGGCCGGCTCGCCGGCGCCAACGGCCAGCTGACCATGACACAGCTGGCCGACGGCGTGGTCTACAGCCGCAGCGGCCTGACCTACCAGGCGGGTCTGCTGGAGAAGGCCGGGCTCATCACCCGCAGCCAGAGCACCGACGACGAGCGCGCCACCGCGGTCACCATCACCCGGAAGGGTATGCAGCTCTTCAGCCGCGTCCTGCCGGGCCACGTCCAGGTGCTGCGCCGCCTGCTGCTCGCGCCACTGTCCGATGAGGACCTGCGGACCCTCGGCGACATCATGGGTCGGGTGCGCGACCACATGCGCAGCCAGCCGCCGCGCTCGGCCGCACCGCGCAAGCGCCGCGACGCGCGGTGATGTGCGTAACCATGGCGTTCACCCAGCGTTTGTCGTAACCTGCCGGAAGTCACAACGGGAGCTCGGAGCACCGGGCTGAGAGGGCGGCTGACGCGCCGCCGACCGTCGGAACCTGGTCCGGGTAATGCCGGCGTAGGGAGCGTCCCGTGTCAGTGTCCTCGTCCAGTGCCGTCGCCGCCGGTGCGGCCGCGGCGTCCCCGCCTGCCCTCGGCTTTCGCGACACCGCCGGCCTGTTCGGCAGCCTCGGCGTCAGCCTCCTGTTGCCCGTCGCGGCCACCTTCGCCGTGCTGCCCGGGCGCCCGCTCTGGGTGACCGTGCTCGCGATCGTGGTCGGCGCCGTGATCGGGTCCCTGCTGCTCGGCCTCGGCGCCGCCGCCGGTGCCCGCGAGGGCGCGCCCACCATGGTCCTACTCCGCGGGCTGCTCGGCCGGCGGCTGTCGTACCTCCCGACCGTGTTCAACCTCGTCCAGTGCGTCGGCTGGGCGACCTTCGAGATCTTCATCATCGCGACCGCCGCCGCCCAGGTGCTGGACGCCCCCAAGTGGCCGTTCGTACTGGTCGCGGGCGCTGCGGCGACCTGGATGGCGATGCGGCCACGGGGCGCGGTTCGCCTGCTCGCCCGGTACGCCGTCTGGGCCGCGTTGATCGCCGGCGCCTACCTGTTCGTCGAGGTGCTGCGGGCCGGCCCGAAGCCCCTGACCGGCGACGGCGGCTCGTTCTGGACCGCCGTCGACGTGGTGATCGCCATGCCGGTCTCGTGGTTCCCGCTGGTCGCCGACTACACCCGGCACACCCGCAGCGGGCGGGCCGCGTTCGCCGGGGTCGCGGTCGGCTACGGCACCGCGACGATCGCCTGCTTCCTGCTCGGCGCGCTGGCGCTGGCCGCCTACGGCGCCGGCGGGCTGGACGTCGTCGACGCGCTGCTGGCCGTGCCGCTCGGGGCCGTCGCGCTGGCCGTGCTGGTGGTCGTCGAGGTGGACGAGGCGTTCGCCAACGTCTACTCGACCGCGGTCTCGGCGGGCAACATCGTCGAGCGGCTCGACCGGCGGCTGCTCGCGGTCGGGGTCGGCGCCACGGCCACACTGCTGGCCCTGGCCGTCGACATCGTGTCCTACGAGCCGTTCCTGTTCCTGATCGGCGCGGTGTTCGTGCCGCTGGTCGGTGTGTTCGCGGTGGCCTACTTCGTGCTGCCGCGCGGTCGGTGGGACGTGTCCGCGACCGCGCCCGCCCGGCCGTGGCTGCTGCTCCCCTGGGCCGCCGGCTTCATCGCCTACCAGCTCACGCTGCCGACGTTCTTCCCGGCGGCCGGGCAGGGCTGGACCCAGTGGTGGACGGCCCGTCAACAGGACCTGGGCATCGATCCGGCCAACGGGTGGTCGGCGTCGTTGGTGAGTCTCGCGGTGGCGTCGGTGTTGACGTTGGTCTTCCTGGTGCCGGCGCGCCGGCGGAAAGCGGTGGCGGCATGATCGGGCGGCTGCACGTGGTGACCGACGCGGCGGGCGGCGCTTCCGCGCTGGAGACGGTGCGGGCCGCGCTGGCCGGCGGCGCGCCGGTGGTCCAGGTCCGCACGAAGACCGGAACCGACCGCGAGCGGTACGCGTTCGCGCGCGAGGTGGTGCTGCTCTGCCGGGCGGCCGGCGCACAGTGCATCGTCAACGACCGGGTCGACCTCGCGCTCGCCGCCCGGGCCGACGGCACCCACGTCGGCGCGGACGACCTGCCGATCGAGGTGGTGCGCCGGATCGCCGGCCCGGCCCATCTCATCGGCGGCACGGCCCGCGACCCGGAACGGGCGCTGGCGCTCGTCGCCGCCGGTGCGGACTATCTCGGTGTGGGGCCCGCGTTCGCCACGTCCACGAAGGACGGGTTGCCCGATCCGATCGGTCCGGAGCGCGTCGCCGAGGTCGCCGCGGCGGTACGCGTCCCCGTGATCGCGATCGGTGGGGTGACCGCGGAGCGGGTGCCGCTGCTGCGGGCCGCGCACGGCGTCGCCGTCGTGTCGGCGGTCTCGGCCGCGCCCGACCCGGCCGAGGCGACCAAGCGGCTGCTCGCCGCGCTGGACGACCGGTCATGAGCGTGCTGGTGGCCGGCGGCGGGCTGATCGGGCTCGCGGTCGCCTGGCGGGCGGCGCGGCGTGGGCTGTCGGTCATCGTGGTCGACGAGGACCCCGGCAACGGCGCCTCGCGCGCGGCGGCCGGGATGCTGGCCCCGCTGACCGAAGCGGCGTACGGCGAGGAGGCCCTGCGCGCGCTGAGCCGGACCTCGCTGGAGCGCTATCCGGCGTTCCTCGCCGACCTCGCCGCCGACGGCGGTGGCACCGTGGCGCTGCGTACCGCCGGCACGCTCGAAGTGGGTTTCGACGCCGACGACATGGCCGAGCTGGACCGGCTGCACGCCTACTATCTCGAGTCCGGCCTGCCGGTCGAGCGATTGACGGGCAGCCAGGCCCGGCGACGCGAGCCGGCGCTCAGCCCGCGGGTGCGCGGGGCGCTGCACGCCGCCGGCGACCACTCGATCGACCCGCGCGCCCTCCATGCCGCGCTGTTCGCGGCCGCCGAGCAGGTCGGCGTCCACATCGTACGGTCGCGGATCGCCGAGCTGGTCGTCACGGACGGGCGGGCGACCGGCCTGCGCCTGGCGGGCGGCTCGGAGCTCGCGGGAGAGACGGTCGTGCTGGCGCTGGGCGCCTGGAGCGGGACCCTGCCCGGCGCTCCCCCGCTGCCGGTCCGGCCGGTGAAGGGCCAGATCCTGCGGCTGCGGGGCACCGACGGGCTGCTCGCCGGCACGGTCCGGGCACTGGTCCGGGGCCGGCACGTCTACCTGGTGCCGTACGCGGCGGACCGGTTGGTGGTCGGTGCCACGAGCGAGGAGCTCGGCTTCGACGCGACGGTCACCGCGGGCGCCGTCCACGACCTCCTGCGCGACGCCATCGAGGTCGTCCCGGAGGTCGCCGAGCTCGAGCTGGTCGAGACGCTGGCCCGGTGGCGGCCGGGCACGCCCGAAAACGCGCCGCTGCTCGGGCCGTCGTCGTTGCCGGGGCTCGTGCTGGCCACCGGCCACCACCGCAACGGCGTGCTGCTCACCCCGGCGACCGCGGACGCGATCGCCGATCTGTTGAGTTCGGGGGCACTGCCGGCGTTCGCCGCGCCGTTCGCCCCCGACGGGAGGATGTCATGACCCTGACCGTCAACGGCGAGGCCGTCGACCTGGCGCCGGCGGTGACCGTGGCCGAGCTGGTCGCGGCCCGCACGGACCAGCGCCGGATCGCGGTGGCCCGCAACGGCGAGGTGGTGCCGCGCGGCGAGTGGGCGACCACGACGCTGGCCGAGGGCGACGAGGTGGAGATCCTCGCCGCGGTCGCGGGTGGGTGAGCCGGTGAGCGACGACGTGTTCGAGCTGGGCGGCGAGTCGCTGCCCTCGCGGCTCATCCTCGGCACCGGCGGCGTGCCGAGCCTCGACGTGCTGGCCCGTGCGGTCGCGGCGTCCGGCACCGCGCTGGTCACGGTCGCGCTGCGCCGGGTCGAGGCGTCCACCGGCGGCGCGCTGGCCGACGTGCTGGAGCGCTGCGGCGTGCGGCTGCTGCCGAACACCGCGGGCTGCTTCACCGCGCGGGAGGCGGTGCGCACCGCCCGGCTCGCCCGCGAGGCCTTCGAGACCGACTGGGTGAAACTCGAGGTGATCGGCGACGAGCGGACCCTGCTGCCGGACCCGGTCGAGCTGCTGGACGCGGCCGAGCAGCTGGTCGCGGACGGGTTCACGGTGCTCCCGTACACGAACGACGACCCGATCACGGCGCGGCGCCTGGCCGATGCCGGTTGTGCGGCCGTGATGCCGCTGGGCTCGCCGATCGGCAGCGGCCTGGGCATCCGCAACCCGCACAACATCGCGCTGATCCGCGAGACCGTGGACGTGCCGGTGATCCTGGACGCCGGGCTGGGCACCGCGTCCGACGCCGCGCTGGCGATGGAGCTGGGCTGCGACGGGGTGCTGCTCGCGTCGGCCGTGACCCGGGCCCGCGATCCGGAACGGATGGCACAGGCGATGCGGCACGCGGTGGAGGCCGGTCGGCTGGCGTACGGCGCGGGCCGGATCGAGAAGCGCTGGCACGCGGCCATGGCGTCCACACAGGACGCCGGTCGGGCCGCGTTGTGAGGCTGCCGCGGCTGTTGGTGCTGACCGACCGCGGCATGTGCGCCGGCCCGCTCCCCTCGACCGTCGCCGCGGCGGTGGAGGCGGGGGCGCGGGCGGTGGTCCTGCGGGAGAAGGATCTGCCGCCCCACGAGCGTGCCGTGCTGGCGCGCGCGATCGCGGGTATCCTTGGTCCCGTGGACGGGACCCTGATCGTGGCGAGCTCCGGCACCGGCGCGGTCCATCTGGCCGCCCGGGACCCGTTTCCGGAGCCACGGCCGGCGCTGGTCGGCCGGTCATGCCACTCGGTCGCGTCGGTGGCCGCGGCCGTGGCCGAGGGCTGCGACTACGTGACGGTGTCCCCGGTGTTCCCGACGGCCTCGAAGCCCGGCTACGGTCCCGCCCTCGGCGTCGACGGGCTGGCCGTTCGCACGCGGGACGCGCCACCGGTGTACGCCCTGGGCGGCGTGCTGCCGTCCGCCGTTCGTGCCTGCCGCGCCGCCGGTGCGCACGGCGTCGCCGTGATGGGCCCGGTGATGCGCGACCCCCGGCTGGTCGCCGCCTATGTGGACGCACTCGAGGAGGAACTGCCGTGAACCCGCCCGTCGCGCTGACCATCGCCGGCTCCGACTCCGGCGGCGGCGCCGGCATCCAGGCCGACCTCAAGACGTTCGCCGCACTGCGGGTCTTCGGCACGAGCGCGATCACGGCGCTGACGGCGCAGAACACCGTCGGCGTACGCGGGGTGCACGCGACGCCGACGGAGTTCGTGGTGGCCCAGATCGCCGCGGTCCTCGACGACCTGCCAGTGGCCGCGGTCAAGACCGGAATGCTGGCCACGGCGGCGACGGTCCGCGCGGTGGCGGACCTCGCGGCGCAAGGTCGCCTCCCGCACCTGGTGGTGGACCCGGTGATGGTCTCGTCGAGCGGCGACCGCCTGCTGGAGCCCGCGGCCGAGACCGCCTACCGCGACCGCCTGTTCCCGCACGCCGCGCTCGTCACCCCCAACCTGCGCGAGGCGGAGGCGCTGCTCGGCGTCACAATCCGCAGCCGGGCGGACCAGCACGACGCGGCCCGGGCCCTGGGCGACCTGGGCGCAGCGGCCGCGGTGGTCAAGGGCGGCCACCCGGCCGGCGACCCGGACGGCGCGGCCGTGGACGTGGTCTGGGACGGCAAGGAGACCTACGAGCTGCGCGCCCCCTGGGTCGACACCCCGAACAACCACGGCACGGGCTGCTCGTTCGCCTCCGCGATCGCCGCGCACCTGGCCCAGGGCGACGACCTGCGGACGGCCCTGACAGGCGCGAAGGCGTTCGTCACGCGCACGGTCACCGGCGGCGCCGCCTGGCGCCTGGGCGCGGGCCACGGGCCGCTGGACCACTTCGGCTGGACGACCGCGCGCTGACGGTCACGCCCGCAGTGACTGCCGCACCCGGGCCGCCTCGCGGGTGAGGTGGTCGCGCTCCGGTGCGCTGGTGGCGGCGCGGGATGCCACGGCGTACAGGTCGGCGGCCTGCGCGAGGTCGCCGGCGCGTTCGAGCAGATAGGCGCGGACCGCGGTGTACCGCGGCAGGTCCGGGTCGACCTTGCCCAGCTCCGTCAGGCCGGCCGGCGGCCCGTCGGCCTCGCCGACCGCGACCGCCCGGTTGAGTCGCACCACCGGGCTGTCCGTGAGCCGCAGCAGTTCGTCGTACCACTCGACGATCTGCACCCAGTCCGTCTCGGCCGCGGTCCGGGCATCCGCGTGCAGGGCGGCGATCGCGGCCTGGGCCTGGTACTCGCCCAACCGGTCGCGAGCCAGTGCCGCCTGCAGCACCGTCACCCCTTCGGCGATGAGGTCGGTGTCCCACCGGGACCGGTCCTGTTCGCCGAGGGGCACCAGGCGCCCGCCCGGTCCGACGCGGGACGCGCGGCGGGCGTGGTGCAGCAGCATGAGCGCCAGCAGGCCCGCGACCTCGGGCTCGTCCGTGGTGGCGGCCAGCTGCCGGGTGAGCCGGATCGCTTCGGCGGCCAGGTCGACGTCCCCGCCGTAGCCCTCGTTGAAGACGAGGTAGAGGACGCGCAGCACGGTCGCCAGGTCGCCGGGCTGGTCGAGCGGCAGGCCCGTGATCCGCCGCTTGGCCCGGCTGATCCGCTGTGCCATGGTCGCCTCGGGCACGAGGTACGCCGTCGCGATCTGCCGGGTCGTCAGCCCGCCGACCGCGCGCAGCGTCAACGCGACGGCCGAGCCGGGCGACAGCGACGGGTGCGCGCACAGGAAGTAGAGCCACAGTGAGTCGTCCGCGCCCGGCACCGGCCCGGCCGGCGGCTCGACCTCCACGACGAGCTCCCGCCCGCGCCGCGACGTTTCGGCCCGGGCGGCGTCGAGGAACTTGCGCCAGGCGGCCGCGACGAGCCAGGCCTTCGCGTCGCGCGGTGGATCGTCCGGCCAGGTCCGCAGGGCGCGGATCAGGGCCTCCTGCACGGCGTCCTCGGCCGAGGCGAAGTCCGCACCGCGCCGGACGAGGACGCCGAGCACGGCGGGCACGAGCTCCCGCAGAAGTGTCTCGTTCACTCGGTCACCGTGGGCAATTCGGTGAACAGCGGCCGCAGCTCGAGCCACTCCTGGACCGGCTTTCCGCCCGCGCCGGGAGCGGCGGACAGCTCACCGGCCAGTTCGAGCGCGCGTTCGTAGGACTCGACGTCGATCAGCATCCAGCCGGCGATCAGGTCCTTCGTCTCGGCGAACGGCCCATCCGTGATCGGTGGGCGGCCCTCGCCGTCCGAGCGCACGAACGTGCCCTGCGGCGCGAGCGCCAGGTGGTCGACGAACTCGCCGCTTTCCTCGAGCCGCGCCGCGAAGTCACGCATGTACTGGATGTGGGCCTCGAGCTCCGCCGGGGTCCACTGGTCCATCGGCACGTCGTTGACCGACGCCGGCGCGCCCCGGTAGTGCTTGAGCAGCAGGTACTTGGCCATCGTCGTCTCCTCGTGGGGTCAGGACCCCATTCTCAGGCCTGCTGCCGTTCGGCCCGCTGCCGGATCAGCTCCTCGACCGCGCTGGGCAGGGTGGTCTCGAAGTCGATGAGCTTCGCCCAGGTCGGCGTCACGACGATCCGGACCATCCCGTCGTAGAGGGCGCGGACCTCGGCCTCCCACACGACGCGCTGCTCCGGCGTCATCACGTAGCTGCCGTTCATCTGGAGGTACTCCTCCGGGATGCCGTCGACCACGTCGAGCTCGGCCCGCCCGCGGATGAGCAGGATCTTCGGCGGGTGGACCTCGGTGTCGATCGTCAGGGCGACCATCGGGTTGGCGCGCAGGGCGGGCAGCTTGGGCGCGTTCTTCGAGGTGCACATGACGATCTCCGAGCCGTTCCAGGTGAAGCCGATCGGGATGCTGCGCGGCGTGCCGTCCTTCGCGACGTAGGCCAGCCGGGTCAGGTCGCGGGCCAGCAGCTCCTGGCTGATCGGGCGGTTCAGGACCTCGGTGATCTCGGTCGGTCGCATGGTGATCTCTCCATCGTCGTCGTCGGGCGGCCTGTCCGTCGGCCGCTCCTGACGCTGGGACGGAGCCGGCCGGACGTTCTCGACATGCGCACCACAAAAACTTGGCGGCAGCGTGTCGTCATGCAGGTGCAAGCCGTCAACGACGGATTTGCCGCGAAAGCGAGCCCAAATGGCGATCGCAGCCAGCACCTGCGACTGCTAACGTGCGGACTGGGACCCGGCAGGAGGAGGACCAGCGCGTGATCACACGCTCGGTACGTGGAATCGTGGCCGGCCTGGCGGTGACCGCCCTGCTGGCCGTCGGCGCGTGCGGCAGCGGCGACGGGTCGACCGGCAGCGTGGGTGCGCCGGCGCCCACCTCGCCGGGTGTCAGCGGCGACGTCACCGTGTTCGCGGCGGCGTCGTTGACCGAGGCCTTCACGCAGATCGGGAAGGACTTCGAGGCGGCCAACCCGGGCACCAAGGTGACGTTCAGCTTCGCCGGCTCGTCGGCGCTGGCGACGCAGATCGACCAGGGTGCGCCCGCCGACGTGTTCGCGTCCGCGGCACCGGCCAACATGAAGACCGTCACCGACGCCGGCGACGCCGAGGGACAGCCGACCGTCTTCGCCAAGAACCAGTTGGTCATCGCGGTCGCCAAGGGCAACCCGAAGGGCGTCCAGGGGCTGCCCGACCTGAGCAGGTCCGGGGTCAAGGTGGCGCTCTGCGCCGAGCAGGTGCCGTGCGGCGCGGCCGCCAAGAAGGCGCTCGCGGCGTCCGGCACGACTGTCACCCCGGTGACCCAGGAACAGGACGTCAAGGCCGCGCTGTCCAAGGTGACCCTGGGCGAGGTCGACGCGGCGCTGGTCTACCGCACCGACGCCAAGTCCGCCGCCGGTGACGTCGACGCGATCGAGTTCCCCGAGTCGGCGCAGGCCGTCAACGACTACCCGATCGTCGTGCTCAAGAACGCCCCCAACAAGCCGGGCGCGCAGGCGTTCGTCGAATACGTCCTCGCCGACAACGGTGCGAAGGTCCTGACCGACGCGGGTTTCCAGGCACCGTAGTGAGCAGAATCGGCACCACGCCACCCCGCTTCCGGCGGCGGGTGGGCCGTACCCCCGCGGTCCTGGTCCTTCCCGCCGTTCTCGCGCTCGCCTTCCTCGTGCTGCCGCTGGCCGGCCTGCTGGTCCGCGCACCGTGGGCGACGCTGCCCCAGCGCCTGACCGACCCGCAGGTGCTCACGGCGCTGCGCCTGTCGCTGGAGACGGCGACGCTCGCGACCGTGCTGTGCCTGCTGCTCGGCGTGCCGCTCGCCTGGCTGCTGGCCCGCGTCGAGTTCCCGGGCCGCCGCCTGGTCCGCGCCCTCGTGACCGTGCCGCTCGTGCTGCCGCCCGTCGTCGGCGGCCTGGCCCTGCTGCTCGTCTTCGGCCGCCGCGGCCTGCTGGGCCAGTGGCTCGACCAGACGTTCGGGCTGACCTTCGCGTTCACCACCAAGGGCGTCGTCCTGGCCGAGGCGTTCGTCGCCATGCCGTTCCTCGTCATCGCCGTCGAAGGCGCGCTGCGCGGCGCGGACACCCGCTACGAGGAGGCCGCCGCGACGCTCGGAGCCGGGCGGTGGACCACGTTCCGCCGCGTCACGCTTCCCTTGGTGGCGCCGGGGATCGCAGCGGGGGCCGTTCTGTGCTGGGCCCGCGCGCTCGGCGAGTTCGGCGCCACGATCACGTTCGCGGGCAACTTCCCCGGGCGTACGCAGACGATGCCCCTGGCCGTTTATCTCACCCTCGAACAGGACCTCGAGGGCGCGATCGTGCTGAGTCTGATCCTGCTGCTGGTGTCGGTGGTCATCCTCGCCGCACTGCGCGACCGCTGGATCAGTGCGCCATGACCGGGTCGCTTGTGGACGCCCGCATCGTCGTCGACCGGGGCACGTTCCGGCTCGACATCGACCTGCGGATCGACGCCGGGGAGGTCGTGGCGCTGCTCGGACCCAACGGCGCGGGAAAGACGACCGCGCTGCGCGCCCTCGCCGGGCTCGTGCCGCTGACCGACGGTCACATCACACTTCGCGACCGCCGGCTCGACGACGCCCGGGCCCGGCGCTGGGTCCCCGCCGAGCACCGGCCCATCGGCGTCGTGTTCCAGGACTACCTGCTCTTCCCACACCTGTCGGCGCTCGAGAACGTCGCGTTCGGCCCGCGCAGCCACGGGACCGGCCGGCGGGAGGCGCGGACGGTCGCCGCCGCATGGCTGGACCGGGTGGGCCTCGCCGACCACGTGCGCCGCAAGCCGCGTCAGCTCTCCGGCGGTCAGGCGCAACGCGTCGCGCTCGCCCGCGCGCTCGCCGTGGAGCCCGAACTGCTGCTGCTCGACGAGCCGCTCGCGGCCCTCGACGCCCGCACCCGGCTGGACACGCGCGCCGAGCTGCACCGGCACCTCGCGGCCCACCCCGGCGCGACGCTGCTCGTCACGCACGACCCGCTCGACGCCCTGGTCCTCGCGGACCGGCTCGTCATCCTCGAAGGCGGCCGCGTCGTGCAGGAAGGCGACGCCGCCGAGATCACCGCCCAGCCGCGTACGGACTACGTCGCGCGGCTCGTCGGCCTCAACCTCTACCGGGGCCGGGCCACGGGCGGCAGCGTCGAGGTGGCCGGTGGCCTGACCCTGATGACCACCGACGCCGTCGACGGGGACGCCTTCGTCGCGTTCTCACCCATCGCGGTCGCCGTCCACGTCGACCGGCCGACGGGCAGCCCCCGCAACACCTGGCCGGCGACGATCACCGCTGTCCAGCGCCACGGCGACAACCTGCGCCTGCAGCTCGACGGGCCCATCGCCGCCGCGGCCGACATCACGCCGGCCGCCGCCGCACAGCTCGAGCTGACTCCGGGGCGACACGTCTGGGCCGCGGTCAAGGCCACGGAGACCCGCGCCTACCCCGCCGATCTGCCGGCCGAGCCTCAGTAGCGGTCGAGCTCGCCGGTGGGCGCCAGCACGATCCGCGGCTTGGCCGCCGGGTTGAGCCAGCGGAGCACCTTGACCAGGTCCGACTCCGCGATGGCGACGCAGCCGGCGGTCGGTCGACCGGGAATCATGACGTGCAGGAAGATGCCGCTGCCGCGCGGTGGGCTCGCTTCGCGGACCGGGATGTTGTAGTTGATGACGGCGAAGTAGCGGTACTGCGGGTCGGTCTCCCACAGCGCCTCGCTCGGCCCGCCCGGGTCGGCGCCGTGGACGAACGTGTTGTAGCCGGCTGTCTCCGCGTTCTCGTTCCACCAGTCGTTCTCGACCAGGCGGTGGTACGAGTAGCGGACGCCCGGGTTGGCGGCGATGCCGTACATCGTGGCGCCGATCGAGTAGACGCCGGTCGGGGTCGCCGGAGTGCCCTCGGCCATGGTGTCGGTGAAACCCCGGCTGCCCAGCCGCGCCGGCATCCGGTCGAAGGCCGGCGTCCACCGGCCACCGCTCTTCTCGAACGCCTGCAGCGTGCCGACGCTGGTGCCGAAGCCGTTGGCCTGCACGACGATGACCTGGGTGGTGGTCGACGGCAGGCTACGCAGGCGGGACGCGTCGTTGGCCGGCGGCGTCGACCTGGTGGTCCGCGTCGGCGTGGGCCGGACGCGGGGCGTGGGTGATGTGGGCACGTCGGCGCGGTGCGCGAGCTGGTCGCGGGCCGTGGCGGTCGGCGCGGCTTCGACGAGGTCTTGGCCTGGGCCGCTCGTGCCGGCCGGGCCGGTCGTGCCGCAGGCGGACAGCGCGCAAACGGCCAGGAGGGCGAGGGTCGCGCGCCGCAGGGAACTCACGTCGGGCCGCCTCCGTACAGTCCGCATGACGATGCGACGGGAACCCTACTCGCGTTTCCGGCGGCCGGCCGCCACGGGCCGGCCGCGCAGGCCGGCTCAGCCGACCGGGTCCCGTTGGCGCAGGGCGTTGAGCAGCGCCGCGGGTGTGCGGGGATCGCGCACCGTGACCGCGAACTGGTGGCCGTTGGTCAGTTCGACGACCAGGCCCGGGCCCGAGCGGGTGACGAACGCCGACCGGCCGGGGAGCATGAACCGGTAGCCCCAGCCACCCCAGCGCAGCGGGTCGATGTCCTGGACGTAGGCGCGGGCGATGCGGTCGAGCGGGATGCGCTTGAACGGCAGGCGCAGCAGGCCCGCGGTCAGGCGCAGGCCGCGGCGGTCCACCGAGACGCGCACCTCGGCCAGCACGAGCAGGGCCGCTGCCGGCACCACGAGGACCGCCCAGCTCCACGGCTCGGGCGTGGCGGTCGCGGTGACGACGATGCCGGTGAGCAGCGCGACCGTGGTGGCACCGACCAGCAGGCGCGAGCGGAGCACGGTCGTCCACGCAGCACGGTCGTCACCACCGCCAACCGTGGCCGCCGCCGCGGCGCCAAGGTCAGCACCGCGGCGGCGAACAACACCGCCGCCACGAGCGCGCCGAGGGCGGCGTACCGGTCCCTGTCGAGCCCCGCCTCCCAACCCGCCAGCAGGACCGCCCGGTCGGTCACCAGCGGGTTGGCCCAAGCGGCCTGATCGTTGTGCCAGTACAACCTCGCTGCCGCCACCAGCGCGAGCACCCCGATGCCGGCAGCCACCGCCCGCCCGGCGCCGCGTCCGCCCCGGCCCGCCGCGAGCACGTAGCCGAGCAACGCCAACAGCGCGATGAGCCGGAACTGCAGAGCCGGGCCGGGCAGGGCCGTCAGCGCGGCCGCGATGGACAACAAACCGCTCGAGACCCACACCCAGATCAGGACGATCGATAGCCGCACGGCGGAGATCCTGGCACAGGACGGCGCCGCCTGCGGCCACTGCTACTCGTTGCGGGCCGTTTCCGGGCCGGTGATGCGGCGCAGGAGCGGAAGGGTGGCCGCGATGATGCCGAGTGAGGCGAGCAGGCCGCCGCCGACCATGGCGTAGTAGCCCGCGCCCAGGCCGTGCAGCGGGTAGTCCAGCTGCGCCCGCAGGAACAGCGTTGCCGCGAGGAGGCCCGCGCCGATCGCGACCGCGGCGACGACCAGCAGCGGGACCGCCGTCTCCAGGCCGACCACCGACCGGAGCATGCGGATCCGGACGCCGGTCAGGCGCAGCACGCTGAACGGGCGCTTGCGGTCCGTCAGGCCGGCGATCGCGCTGACCGCCAGGCTGCATCCCGCGATCGGCAGGCTGGCCAGGATCACCACGTCGGCCAGGCGCTGGAACTGCACGAGGATGCGGGCCGAGTCAGCCTCGAACTCCGCCTCGCTCGCCGGGAACCGGCCCCACGGGTTCATCGAAGCGAGCGTCGTGCGGGCGTGCTCGACCGCCGCTGCGGACCCGTCGGTCTGCACGACGACGGAAAGCAGCCGCCGCGCGTCGAGGTCGGTCACGGCCGACACCGGCCAGACCCGCTCGTCCGGCGAGACGCCCGGGTCCCGCGGGCCGATCAGGTCGCTCCAGACCGCCACCGTCGAGGCGCCCGCCGGGCAGGAGCCGAACTCCGGCGTACGGGCGAGATCGGCGCAGGCGATCAGCCCGGGGCCCTGCGGGTTGTCGTGGTTGCGGGAGATGTCGCGGTCGTTCTCGCGGACCGGGATCACCGCCACCACGCCCGGTATCTCCGCCAGGCCGGCCGGAATGTCCGACATGGACGGTGCCGGCGTGCCCGGCACGACCTCCTCCGGCCAGAACGTCGTCGACAGCGAGGTCGCCGCGACCGAGTCGCCGGGCGGTGTCGTGCGCTCCGCCACGTACGCCGTGATCGCGCCGCTCGTGGCGGTCATCACGAACAGCGCCACCACGAGGCCGCTGACCGCACGGAACGCCGCCATCGGATCGTCGGCCAGCCGGCGCCCGGCGATCAGCGCCGCCGGCCGCTGGGCGTGACCCGCGACGAGCTGGGCGGCACGCATGGTCAGCCAGGGCCCGGCCAGCACCAGCCCGATGAGCATCAGCACGGCGCCGGCCAGGTAGGCGAACGTCTGCCCGTCGGTTGTCTCCGGCTTGCGCCCGACGAACCAGGCCAGCTCGGCGACGCCCGCGAGCAGCGGGATCAGCCGCCAGGCGCGGGGCGGCTTCGGCGTGACCCGGCGGCTGACGCCCAGCGGCGAGATCCGCACCCGGCGCAGCGCGAGCCGGCCCGCGACCGCGGCGCCGAGCGGGATGCCGACCAGCACCGCGAGCACGTCGACGGCGGTGAGCGCCAGGTCGTGCGGGAAGAACGTGGCGCCGGTGAACGGGATCTCGGCGAGACCCGGCCGGATGGCGAAGAAGACGCCGAGGCCGAGCAGGGCGCCCGCCGCGGCCGCGACGGTGGACTCGACGGTCGCGAGCAACGACACCTGCCGTGGTGTGGCGCCGATCAGCCGCATGGCGGCGAACCGTTGCTCGCGCCGGGCGGCGGAGAGCCGGGTCGCGGTGCCGATGAAGATGAGCACCGGGAAGATCAGCGCGGCCGCGACGACGGAGAGCATCACGGTGAACAGCGTGTCGTTGAGGCCGACGACGCAGCGGTTGCAGTCGGGCGCGTCGCCGGACAGCACCATGCTCACCCGCGCCGCCTGCGGCCGGTCGGCGAGCGCGTCGACCGGCTGGCCGACGACGACGAGCAGGGTGTCGGGCGAGGGCAGCGCGGCGTCGCCGATGACGCGTTGACCATGTGAGCACCGGGGACGCGGAAAGATGGGTGCCCGAGCCGGCGAAGGACACCGGTGCGGGGCGCAGCCCGTACGAGCGTGACCGT
>NZ_JBFAIU010000137.1:0-18672 GCF_040654855.1 Asanoa sp. NPDC050611 | reverse complement strand
TGAGGTGGTCACCGTGCAGCAGGGCGACGAAGCTGGTGTTCGCCGCGTAGCGCAGCGCGCCCCACGAGTCGAGCACCGCCATGCCGCCCGGCGAGGGCCGTGGCACGAAGCCGCCCTCGGCGCCGAGCAGCACGACCACCTCGGCGCTGCTCGGCCGCTCACCGGGCGCTTTGGCCAGGCAACGCATGCACAGGTCGGCCACCTCCGGCGGCAGGCCGTCGATCTCGGGCAGCGGTGCGGGCTCGACGAACAGGTGTGCCTTGAGCAGCTCGACGCGGGAGCTGCCGGGCCAGGGCAGGCGGCCGGCGAGGCAGCGGTAGAGCAGCAGGCCGAGGCCGTAGACGTCGGCCGCAGCCGAGACCTGGCCGCCGTCGAGCCGCTCCGGCGCGATGTAGGCCGGCGTGCCGAGCAACGAGCCGTCGGCGTCGATTTCCTGCTCGCCGACGACGGCCGAGATGCCGAAGTCGACCACCTTGGCGCCCATGGCGGTGAGCAGCACGTTGCCGGGCGCGACGTCGCGGTGCACCACGCCGCGGGCGTGCGCGGCGGCCAGCGCCGAGCCGATCTCCGCGCAGATCGCGATCGCGTCGCGCCATGGCATCGGCGTGGTGACCGCGTTCAGCGGCACGCCGTCGACCAGCTCCATCACCACGTAGGGCGCGCCGGCGGACTCGCCGTAGTCGTAGACGCCGACGATGTGCGGATGGCTCAGCCGCGCGGCGGCCTGCGCCTCGGTGCGGATCCGGGCCCGGAACACGCGGTCGTCCGCCAGCGTCGGCGCCAGCACCTTGACCGCGACCTGGCGACCGAGGACCTCGTCGTACCCACGCCAGACGACGGACATCCCGCCCGCGCCCAGCCGTTCGACCAGCCGGTAGCGCCCACCAACCGCTGCCATGCGGACTGTCTTGCCCCGTCAGCGGCGGTTGGAACCCGCAAAGGTCAGTATCGGTCAGCCGCCGTTGGCGAGCAGCTGGTCCACGGGTGCGTACTCGTCGGTCAGCGGCTCCGCGTCGCCGACGAACGCGGCCAGTTCCGCACCGGTGACGATGGCGGTCGCGCCGCCGTCGTCGTCCTCGGTGAGCCGCGTCCGCAGCTGGTCCATCGGCAGCGGCGCGGGCGAGGCCACGATGACGAAGTTGGAGCCCTGCTCGCCGGCCAGCGACCGCTCCGGCGCGATCAGCGCGACGTGCGGGAACTCGGCCGCGACGGTGGCCACCTCGGCCTTGATGAAGCGCAGCGGCGGATAGTCGATGACGTTCTGCGCGTAGATGCCCGCCGGCCGGACGACCCGGCGGATGTCGGCGGCCATCTCCCGGGTGGCCAGGTGCCACGGCACCACGAGGTGGCCGAACGCGTCGCCGATCACCAGGTCGGCGCTCGCCGTGGCGCGCCGCCCGAGCAGGATCCGGGCGTCACCGACCTTCGTGGTCAGGTCCGGCCCCTGGCGTACGCCCAGCTCCCGCTCGTCCAGCTCGACCAGCGCGCCGTCCAGCTCGTACACCTCGTTGCCGCTGCCCGGCCGCGTGGCGGTGACGTAGCGCGGCATCGTGAACCCGCCGCCGCCGAGATGCACCGCGTCGATCCGCTCGGTGCCGGGTTTGACGACCCCGGTGACCGCGCCGAGCCAGCGGGTGTAGGCGAACTCCAGGTACGTCGGGTCGTCGAGGTCCACGAACGAGTGCCGCGCGGAGTTGAGGAACAGCGTCCGGCCGCCGTCCCGGGCCGGGTCCGGCTCGACCGCCGCGCAGTGGTACGCGGTCTCGATGTCGCACGGCGTCGGCGCCGCCGCGGACAGCCCGGCGCCGGCGAGCCCGACGATCGCGAGCACCGCGCCCGCCCGGCTGGTGCCGGCCAGCGCGAGCCGGTCGGTGCGGCGCAGGTACCAGCCGACGCCGAGGCCGGCCAGGCCGAGCGCGACGGCCAGCGCGATCAGGATGACGGAGGTGGGCAGCGCGGCGACCAGGATGAAGCCGGTGACCAGCGTGGCGGTGACCGCGCCGAGCGTGCCGACGCTGGACAGCTTGCCCACCACCTGGCCGGTGTTGCGCAGGTCGCCGAGCTGGAGCTTGACCACCAGCGGGGTGACCGCGGAGAGCAGGAACGCGGGGACGAACACCGCCGCCGCGGTGAGCAGGAGGATGCCGCTGACCGCACTGCCGCGCAGCGCCTCGCCCGCGTACCGGACCACCGGCAGGGTCACCGCGGTCGCGATGCCGGCCAGCACCAGCGCGCCCGGCAGCAGCGTGCGCGGGTCGCGCTTGTCGGCGATCCGGCCGCCCGTCCAGGCGCCGTAGGCGATCGCGGCCAGCGCGACGCCGATCACCGAGCTGGTCACCTGGAGCGTCACGCCCAGATAGGGGCCGACCAGCCGCAACGCGACGGTCTCCAGCACGAGAACGGCGCCGCTCGCCAGGAACACCAGGAACGCGGCCAGGCCGCCAGGCAGTGGGCGCCGTTCGGGCGCTTCGACCGCTCTCGCGGTGGTCTGTTCCATCCCGTCAGGGTACGGGGGTCAAAGCATGGACAGGTGCACGTGGTTGGTGTGGTCGGCGGCTGGGTCGCCACCGCCGCTGTAGGACTTCCAACCGGTGCCGGGCATCCAGATCCGCCGATACCAGATGACGTACATGACGCCGAGCGCGTCAGCGTTCTTGATGAAGTACGACGCCAGGTTGTCGCCGTAGGTCTTGTCGCTGCCGGTCGCGCTCTTGTTCTCGAAGCCGCCCTCCGCCGCCGCGAAGTCGCAGGCCCGGCCCTTGGGGTGCTCGCCGCCGCCGCCCGAGCGGTGGCACGAGACGTAGTGGTTGAACCCGTCGGACTGTGCCTGCTGCAGCGCGTGCAGCGTGCGCGGGGTGATGCAGCCGCTGGCCGGCGTCGGGTCGTTGATCGAGCACGACTCGGCGGGCCACGAACCGTCGGAGTTGCGCGGCGCGGGCTTGGCCGCCGGCGAGTTGGGGTTGATGTAGCCGGCGGTGGTGACGCCGCCACCGACGCTGCGCAGCGCCCGCTCGGCGTCTTCCTTGCGCTTGGCCAGCGTGGCGACCTGCTTCTGCTGCTCGCGCACCTCGGCGTCGAGCTTCGCCTTGGCCGCCAGCGCCTCTTCGTGCGCCGCCGTGTAGTTGCGCAGGGCGCCGGCGTCGCGCTGCGCCATCATCTCCAGGCTGCCGGCGCGCGCCAGGAAGTCATCCGGCGAGGCGCTGCCCAGCAGGGCGGAGATGCCGGTCAGCCGGCCGGTGCGGTAGGACTCGACGGCGAACGCGCCGACCTGCTCGCGCATGACGTCGGCCTTCGTCTGCAACTGGCCGACCTGCGTGTTGAGGGCCGCGGCGCGCTTCTTCGACGCGGCGAGCTTGCGCTGCGCCTCGACCTGACCCTTGGCCGCGGCCTCGAGGTTGTCGCGCAGCTTCTTCTCGTCGTTTTCCTTGGGGGCGGGATTCGGCGCGGCGTACGCGCCCGTGACCGGAGCACCGACTGCGACCGTCACGGCCGCGATCAGTGCGGCGAGCAGGGCCCGCCACCGGTATCGCGTCACCGTACGAGGCACTGCGATTCCCTTCCGTCACAATGGATCCCCCGCTGGCCGCCGGACAGCGTACCCGATCAGGAGCGGTCCGGGGTGCCTGCGAAAGTCGACTACGGACGGTCACGGAATGAGTGCGGCAGCAACCGTTCGCCAGGTCTGCTCGTCGATCGCCGCCAGCAGGCCCTCGCCCGGGTCGGGCGTGACCACGTAGGGCTGGCCGTCGAGCCGGCGGGTGACGCCGCCCGCTTCCCGCACGAGCAGGGCGCCCGGCGCGTGGTCCCACGGCCAGGTGCGCCAGAACATCGCGAACTGCTGCCGGCCGGCCACTAGGTCGAGGTATTCGCGGCCGGCGCAGCGCTGGCCGCCGGAGACGGCACCGAGCCGCACCTGGCCGTTCTCGACCTTGGCCCGCAGGTCCTTCAGGTAGTAGGTGGCCGGGGCGACGCCGCGCACCTGCTCCGGCGGCAACGGCGCCACCGGTTGGATCCGCACGTCGTCGAGGAACGCACCGCCGCCGGCGACCGCGTGCGCCATCTGGTCGGCGATCGGGTCGTAGATCCAGGAGGCGAGCGCACCGGTCTGGTCGACCAGCGCGACCATCAGGCAGAACGGCCCGTTGCCGTCGGCGTAGTTGGCGGTGCCGTCGATCGGGTCGACGATCCAGGTGGGCGCCGGGCCGCCGATGCGCTCCAGCAGGGCGGTGTCGGCCGCGTAGGCCTCTTCGCCGACCACCACGGAGCCCGGCAGCAGGTCGAGCAGGCCCGCCGTGAGCGCCTCCTCGGACCGGCGGTCGGCGACGGTGACCACCTCGCCGGGGCCCTTCTCGCCGATCTCCGAGGCTTGCAGGTGCCGGTAGGAGGGCAGGACGACGGTGGCGGCGACGTGCCGGACCAGCGCGCCGACCCGGCCGCCGAGTTGTGCGTCGATCACAAATTCACTTTCAGCTGCGAGGGGGGAGCTTGACCACGCTGACGAAGAACTCGTCGATCTGGCGTACGACCGAGATGAAGCGTTCGAAGTCGACGGGCTTGGTGACGTAGGCGTTGGCGTGGAGCTGGTAGCTACGCAGGATGTCCTCGTCGGCGGCGGAGGTGGTCAGCACCACCACCGGGATCCGGCACAGCTCGTCGTCCTTCTTGATCTCCTCGAGCACCTCGCGGCCGTCGCGGCGCGGCAGGTTGAGGTCGAGCAGGATCAGGTCGGGCGCGACCGCGTCCGCGTACTGGCCCTCGCGGCGCAGGTAGGCCAGCGCCTCCGCGCCGTCGGACACGACGGTCAGCCGGTTGCGCAGCTTGTGCTCCTCGAACGCCTCCTGGGTCATGAGCACGTCACCGGGGTCGTCCTCGACGAGCAGCACCTCGATGGGGCTCTTGCCGTCAGCTGGTGCTGTCATGCCGCCACTTCCTTTACGCCGGTCGTGTCGTGGGTGGGTTCGGCTTGTTCCGGTGGTGGATCGCCGGCCGGCTCCGCGTCGGCCAGCACCGGGAGGGTGAACCGGATGACCGTGCCCTCCTCGGTCTCGAGGTCGACCCAGATCCGCCCACCGTGGTACTCGACGATCTTCTTCGCGATGGCCAGGCCGATACCGGTGCCGGGGTAGGCGTCCTTCGAGTGCAGCCGCTGGAAGATCACGAAGATCTTGTCGGCGAACTCGGGCTCCACGCCGATCCCGTTGTCGGCGCAACTGATCTCCCACTCGTCGCCGACCCGGCGCGCGGAGACCTCGACCCGGGGCGGCACACCCGGGCGGCGGAACTTGATCGAGTTGCTCACGAGGTTGGTCAACAGGTTCGTGAGCAGCGCCTCTTCGCCCAGCACGGTCGGCAGGTCGTGGAAGACCAGCTCGCCGTCGGCGTACTCGCGGGCGCTCTCGGTCTGGCTGCTCACCTCGGCCATCACGGCGTCGAGGTCGACCTCGGTGAAGCCGGTGTTCAGGCGGCCGATGCGGGAGAAGGCGAGCAGGTCGTTGATCAGCCGCTGCATCCGTTGCGCGCCGTCCACGGCGAACGCGATGTACTGGTCGGCCCGCTCGTCGAGCTGGCCGGCGTAGCGGCGCTGCAGGAGCTGGCAGAAGCTGGCCACCTTGCGCAGCGGCTCCTGCAGGTCGTGCGACGCGACGTAGGCGAACTGCTCCAGGTCACGGTTGGACCGGATCAGCTCCTCGGCCTGACGCTGGAGCTGGTTGTTGACCCACTCGACCCGCTCCCGCGCCGCGCCCACCTCGGCCAGGTCGGCGGCGATCTGCTGGCGCATCGCGTCGATGTCGTCCGCGAGCCGGCTCAGCTCCGGCGGGCCGATGCCGGTGATCCGGCGCTGGTAGTCGCCGGCCCGCACGTCGCGCACCTGGTCGGCCAGGTCGGTGACCGGACCGATCACCACCCGGTTGAGCGACAGCAGCAGGGCGACACCCGCGATCACGATCACCGCCGCCGCGACGACCAACAGGAACACGAGCGTGTTGCCGGTGTTGCGGGCCTTGTCGGCGGCGTCGTCCCGGAGCACGACCATCTGCCGCTGCAGCTCGTCGAGCGAGGCGCGCATCTCGTCGAAGCGGACCCGCGCCTGGTCGGTGACGTAGGTGCGGGCGGCGGTGATGTCGGGCGCGGCCACCACCGGCTCGGCCACGCTCGACCGCCAGGCGGCGGCCTGCTCCTCGATCCGCTCGAGCTGACGGGCGATCTCGGGCTCGTCGCGCAGCAGCGGGCGCATCGTGGCGACCAGGTCGCGCTCGGTGGCCACACCCTGGGTGTAGGGGGCGAGCTCGTTGCGGTCGCCGCTGACCGCGTACCCCCGGATGCCGGTCTCCTGGTTGACCAGGGCGGTCTGCAGCCCCTGCGCGCTCGTCCGCAACGGGCCGGTCTTGTCGAGCAGCGTGTCGAGGTGGTTGCGGTTCTGCGCGGCGACCCCGGCGGCGATCATCGCGATCAGCACGAGCACGACGCCGACCACCGCGGTGAGGGTCAACACCCGGCGCCGCAGGGTCCAGGTCCTCACCGGCCACCGCCGGAGCTGACCAGGAGCATCGCCACGTCGTCGGCGAACGGGCCGCCGTTGGCGTCCTCCGCGCGGCCGACCAGCCAGGCGGGCAGGTCGACGAGCGGCACGTCACGCGCCGCCTCGACGAGCTCGACCAGCCCGGGCACGTCGAGGCGCTCGTCGCCGGCGCCGACCCGCCCTTCGATGAGGCCGTCCGTGTACATCAGCAGGGACCAGTCATCGCTGTCGAACTCCAGGTCGTAGGCGCGCGGCGGGCGCGGCGCGACGCCGAGCACCAGCCCGCCGGGAGCAGGCACGGGAGCGACAGTACCGTTGCTCAACAGCAACGGTGGCGGGTGGCCGGCAAGCCGCACGGTGGCCCGGTTGGCCGCCAGGTCGACCCGGACGGTCGCGACGGTCGTGAAGGTCTCCGGCAGCCGGCGCTCGCTGATCAGCACCTGCTCGAGCGCGGGCAGCACCGCGTCGTCCGGCACCCGGGCCAGCACGAGCGCGCGCCAGGCGACCCGGAGCATCACGCCGAGCGCGGCCTCGTCGGCACCGTGGCCGCAGACGTCGCCGACGATCAGGTCGACCCGGTCCGGCGTGCTCTGCACGACGTCGTAGAAGTCGCCCCCGATCAGCGCCGCGTGCCGGCCGGGCCGGTAGAACGGGTGCACGGTGATCCGGTCGGTCTCCATCAGCGGACGGGGCAGCAGGCCGCGCTCGAGGCGCGCCGACTCGGCCTGGCGCAGCTCCACCTCGCGCAGCCGCAGCGCGTCGTCGTCGGCCCGCTTGCGCTCGACCGCGTAGCGCAGCGCGCGGGTCAGCAGAACCCCGTCGACCTGGCCCTTGACCAGGTAGTCCTGGGCTCCCTCGGCGACCGCGACGACACCCAGGTGCTCGTCCTGGCGGCCGGTGAGCACGCAGACCGCGGCGCCGGCGGACTGGGCGAGGACCTGGCGCAGGCCGTCGAGCCCCTGCGCGTCGGGCAGGCCGAGGTCGAGCAGCACACAGTCGGCGCCGGCCATCAACGGGCGGGCCTCGGCGAGGCTCTTCGCGTTGACCAGGTCGACGGCGGCGTCGGCCTCGTCGAGCAGCTCGCCGACCAGGAAGGCGTCGGCGTCGTCGTCCTCGATCAGCAGCACGCGCAGCCGCTGCACGGAGCGCTCACGCTCCGCGCCGGCCGCCTGGGGCGGCACCGCGACGGCTGCCACCTGGTGCTCGGTCACGTCACCCCCCTCTCGTACCGAAGCTTCCCTCCACTGCACTGACCCCGCGGTGTGCAACCGTATGGCACCGTGCACCCACCGTGCCAGGCAGACCCGCCCGCGGTTCACGACGTGGATCTAAGGTGTTCTCACTTTGCGCGAAGGAGACGTGGGTGTCCGCAGGACTACAGGAGCCGACCGCGCCGGTCCGCGCGCCTGCCGACCGGGCGCTGGCGCGGCCCGCCCGGCGCGCCCTGACCGCGCTGGTCGCCGTCGCGATCCTCGCCGCCATCGGTCTCGCCGCGCTGCTCGCCATCCGGCCGCCCGCCCCGGCACCGGCGACGGCGCCGCCCTCGTCGTTCAGCGCCGCCCGCGCGGCGACCCACATCGACACCATCGCGGCGCGTACGCACGTAGCAGGCAGCGCCGCTAACGACACTGTGCGTGACTATCTGGTGCGTACGCTGTCGGGTTTCGGACTGCGCACCTCCGTGCAGGACGCGGTCGGAGCCGAGGCCGGTGACCTCAGTGGGAGTACCTCCGCTGCCGGCGTCGCCCGGGTCCGCAACGTGGTCGCCGAGCTGCCCGGCAGCGCGCCGACCGGCACGGTGTTCCTGGTCGCGCACTACGACTCCGTCCAGGTCGGGCCCGGCGGCAACGACGACGGCGCCGGCACCTCGTCGATCGTCGAGGTGGCCCGCGCGCTGAGCACCGGCGGCCCGCTGCGTAACAACGTCGTGTTCGTGCTCACCGACGCCGAGGAGGCGTGCCTCTGCGGCGCGTTCGCGTTCGCCTCGGCGCATCCGCTCGCCGCCGACGGTGGGGTCGTCCTCAACCTCGAGGCCCGCGGCAGCACCGGCCCGGTCATCATGTTCGAGACCTCCCGCGACAACGCGAAGCTGGTCGACCTGTTCGCCCGGTCCGCGCCGCACCCGGTGGGCACGTCGTTCGCGGTCGAGATCTACCGGCTCCTGCCCAACGACACCGACTTCACCGCGTTCCTCGGCAACGACTTCGTCGGTCTCAACTCGGCCTACATCGACGGCGCCGCCGTCTACCACTCGCCGCTGGACACACCGGCGTCCGTCGACCGGCGCACGCTGCAGCAGCACGGCGAGAACGCGCTCGGGCTGGCGCGCGCGTTCGGCGGCACCGACCTCGGCGACCTGCGGGCGAGCGGCGACGCGACCTACTTCCCCGTGCCGGGCGCGCTCGTGGTCTACCCGGGCTGGCTGACCTGGCCCTTGGCCGCCGTCGCGCTGCTGCTCGTGCTCGGGCTGGCCGTCCTGACCGTGCGCGGCGGCCGGGCGAGGTGGCGTGGTCTCCTGGGCGGTTTCGGCCTGGGGCTGCTGCCGCTCGTGCTGGCCCCGCTGGCCGCCCAGCTGCTGTGGATGCTGGTGACCGCGGTGCGCCCTGGATACGGGCCGCTGCTCGACCCGTACCGCCCCGGCCTGTGGCGGCTCACCGTCGTGCTGCTCGCGGCGACAATCCTGATCAGCTGGTACGCGCTGCTGCGCCGCCGGGTCGGCCCGGCCGCGCTGGCGATCGGCGGCCTGGCCTGGCTGGCCGTGCTGGGCGTCGTGCTGGCGGCGGTCACACCCGGCGGCTCCTACCTGGCGGCGCTGCCGGCGCTGGCCGGCGCGATCGGCGGGATCGTGGCCCTGCGGCTGCGCGGCGCGTGGGCGGTCGTGCCGTTGACCGCCGGCGCGGCGGTCGGGGTGGTCATCCTCGCGCCGACGGTGGTGCTGCTCTTCCCGGCGCTCGGCATGTCGCAGGGCGGGGTCGGCGCCCTCTTCGCGACGCTGCTCGGCCTGGCCGCGCTGCCGGTCCTCGACCTCCTGCTGCCGGAGGCCGGCGGGCAGCGGGGCCTGGTGGCGCTGCGGGCCCGCCGGCTGGGTCTCGGCGTGCCGGTGCTGGGCCTGGTGGCGACGCTCGCGGTGGGTGGCTCGGCGTTCGCCGTCGACCGGTTCGACGCGGCGCATCCGGTGCCGACCCACCTCATGTACGCGCTCGACGCCGACAGTCGCCAGGCCAAGTGGATCAGCAACGAGTCGTCGCCGCAGGAGTGGACCGCCGCTTACGTCGGCTCCAGCGAGGTGGTCGACGGCACGTTCCCGGACGTCGGCAGGAAGCCGATGCGGACCGGGCCCGCGGAAGCGGCCAACCTGCCGCCGGCGACGGTGACGGTGGTCTCCGACGCGACCGCCGGCGGGGTACGCACGCTACGGGTCAAGGTCGCGCCGCAACGGCCGGTCCGGCTGGCCTCGCTGCACGTCGACGGCGCGACGGCCGCCGTGGAGCGGGCGACGGCCGGCGGAATGCCGGTGCCGGTCGAGGCGGCCGGGCCGTGGTCGTTCGGGCTGGTCTTCCACGCCCCGCCGGCGGACGGGTTCGAGGTCGAGTTGGCCCTGCGCCCGACCGGCGCCGGGCCCGTGCGGCTCCGGGTCGAGGACGGCAGTGACGGGCTGGACAGCCTGCCGGGCTTCCGACCCCGCCCGGCCGGGGTCGGCATCCTCGGCAGCCACACGTCCGAACTCGTGCTCGTGGCGAAGAGCTACACCTTCTAGGCGGCGCGGTGGCGGCCGATCGGGCGTGGGGTGCCGCGGCGGCGGCGGTGGAGCAGGACCATGCCGGCGCCGGCGATCACGAAGGCGATGGCAATCGCCGCGAGCCGCACCACGGTGCTGTCCGGGCCGAGCGTGCCGTCCTCCGACCGCAGTGCGACCACCGCGGGTGCGCTGCCGTTCGGGCCGCCGGCCGTGCCCTGCTCGGCCGCGGCGGCGGCCGCGGCGCCGGGCTTCGCCGCGTTCTCGGTGTCGGCCGAGGTGGCTGAGCCCCAGCCGCTGGCGTTCAGGCCCGTGATCGGGTTGACGGACGTCGAGAGCCGCATGGTGTCGTCGGTGTCCGGGCTGTCGGCCAGGTCGCCTCGGTCGCCCATGGCGCCGCCGTCGCTGTAACCGCCGCCGTCGCTGAAGCCGCCGCCGTCGCTGAAGCCGCCGCCGTCGCTGAAGCCGCCGCCGTCGCTGAAGCCGCCGCCGATGGAGTAGGTGCCGTTGTCCGGGTAGCCGAGGCCGTCGGCCGGGATCGGAGGCGGGTCGCTGTAGACCGTGTTGTCGTCGCCGGCGAACGCGCCCTGGTCGTTCGGGAGCACGCCGCTGTCGTAGCCGTTGTCCAGCACGGGGCCGTTGTCGGCCATGCCGCCGATCAGGAGGTCGTTGTTCGGAACTGTCCCGGGCACCACGCCGGCCGGGGCCGGTGCCGGGTCCGTGTGCGGCTCGGTCAGGTCGACGGACCCGGTCGGCAGCCGGCTCGGGGTCGGGGTCGGCGTCGGGGTGGCGGTGGGGGTCGGCGTCGGGCTCGGTGACCCGTTGCCGGGCTCCGCCATCGGCCGCGCGCGGGCAGCCTCGGTCAGGCCGGCCGGGCAGGTGTGCGCGACGGACAGGGCGCGAGCGGCACCCGTGACGGCCGCCATCCCCGACGCCAGCCGCGCCCCGCGCTCCACCGCGAGCCAGGCCCGGTCGGCCACGATCCCGCCGTTGTCGCCGGGCACGTCGTGGGTCACCCGGCGCTGCTCGCGCGTCGTGAACGTCGCGGCCAGCGAGACGATGTCGCCGTTCCGGGCCGGGTCACCGGGCAGTTCGAAGACCCAGACGTCCCGGTCCGCGTACGGACCGCCGCCCAGCTCCGGGGCGCAGGCCCGGCCGCCGACCTCGACGGCCGTGGTGGGCACGCCGGCCGGCGGCACGTTGACGTACATCTCCGCGCTGGCCGCCGTCGGCACCGCGACACCGAGCCCGCCACCAACAGCCGCCGCCGCCAACGCCGCGCGCAGCGATCGTCCCCTCATCCCGTTCCCCCGAATCAGACATGAGACGCACCCATGTGCGATCGTGCCCGATCAGGCCGGAATATGTGGGAAATCGTCTACTTCCACCTGAAGTGGACGAACAGCCGGCCGAAGTTCTTCGAGTCCTTCTCGACGCGGTGGTAGAGCTGCTTGACGTCCTTCTGGTCGAGGAACCGCAGGACCTTCTTCTTCAGCGCGCCGGAGCCCTTGCCGGGGATGATCTCGACGAGGGTGGCCTTCTTGGCCACGGCCTCGTCGATGATCCCGCGGAGCGCCCGGTCGATGTCCGTACCGCGGTTGTAGATGTCGTGCAGGTCGAGCTTGAGCTTCACCGGGGGTTGACCTTCGACTCGACCCGCTGCAGCGCCTCGGCGTAGTCGCGGTGGTCGGCGTGCATCGCCGCGGCGATCCGCAGGTGGGTCAGGGCCTCGGCCTGCCGGCCCTGCCGCTCGAGGGTGCGGCCGAGCACGTGGTGCGCGTAGTGGTCGCTGGGGTCCTTCTCGACCATGGCACGCAGCTGCTCCTCGGCGCGGCCGAGCTGAGCCGTCTGGAAGTAGGCGCGGGCCAGCAGTTGGCGCACGGACGCGTTGTCGGGCTCCGCCGCCACGATCGGCTCGAGCAGCCGCACCGCGCCGGTCGGGTCACCGGCTTCGAAGAACAGGGTCGCCCGGCGGTACTCCTCCAGGAGATCCATTTGCACCTCCACCTTTTCTGCTCAGGGTCGCCGCAGCGACCACGACCGCACACCACCGAGAATGCCGGCGGTGTTCGGCACCACGACCACGTCGTCACCCATCCGGGCCAGCTGCTCCGGGCGGATCAGCCGGGAGTTGCCACCGCCGAGGTAGAGCCGGTCCCAGAGGAAGACCGGCCGCAGGCCCTCGACCACCGTCCGGACCCGCCGCGACCAGAACGCGTCACCGAGCCGGCGCCGCTCATGCTCGCCGATGTACGTGTCGTAACTCATGCCCCAACGCACCGGGGCCTGGGAGAATTCCAGGTGCGGCGCCAGCGCCCCGCCGTCGAAGAGGGCACAGCCGAGCCCGGTGCCGAGCGTGATCACCAGCTCCAGGCCGGCACCGGCGACCACACCAGCCCCGTGCACCTCGGCGTCGTTGAGCACGAGCACCGGCGTGCCGAACGCCTCGGCCAGCCCCGCCTGGGCGTCGTACCCCGTCCAGTCGGCGACCAGATCCGGGTCGACCTTCGTACGCGGGCCGGATCTGGTCACATAGTGCGGTGTCGCCACGACCACGCCGTGCCGGATCATGCCCGGCATGCCCACCGTGACCCGGTCGGCCGTCGGCAGCCGCGCACCAAGATCCAAGAGGGTCTTCACGAAGAGCGAAGTGGGCAGGGGGTACGGCGTCGGCACGCGCAACGGCCGCGCGCGCATCGTGCCGGCCTCGTCGAGCACCGAGGCCTTGATCCCGCCGCCCCCACAGTCGATCGCCAACGTCGTCACCACACGCCCAGTCTGCCGGTCCGAGCCACGCGGCGCCTAAACCGACCGGAAGATCATGACCGGACAGCGTCGCGACGCCTGAGGACGGCGAAGGTCACCGCACGGCGTCGCGGACGCGACAGCGGCGTGACGCCTGGGGACGGGGAAGCTCACTGCACGGCGTTGCGGCGCGACAGCGGCGTGACGCCCGGGGACGGGAAAGGTGACCGCACGGCGTCGCGACGCGACAACGTCATGACGTCCGGGGACCGGAAAGGTGACAGGACCACGTTGCGACGCGAGAGCGGCGTGACGCCTGAGGACGGGAAAGCTGACCGGCACCGCCTTGCGACGCGACAACGGCGTGACCCCTGAGGACGGGAAAGCTGACCGGCACCGCCTTGCGACGCGACAACGGCGTGACCCCTGAGGACGGGAGGGTCACCACACCGCCTTGCGACGCGACAGCGTCGTGACTCCTGAGGACGGGAGGTCACCACACCGCGTTGCGACGCGACAGCGGCGTGACGCCTGAGACGGGGAGGGTCACCGCACCGCGTTGCGGCGCGACAGCGGCGTGACGCCTGAGGACACGGCGGAGACCCGCGGCGGCCGGATAGCATTCTCGGCGCTATGACCACGCTGATCGCCAAGGACCTCGCCGCCGGGCACGGTGACAAGGCCCTCTTCACGGACCTGTCGCTCGTGGTCGCGCCGGGCGACGTCATCGGTCTGGTCGGCCCCAACGGCGCCGGCAAGTCGACCTTGCTGCGCACGCTGGCCGGGCTGCTGCCGGCTGAGCAGGGCAGCATCGCGCTCAACCCGCCGGCGGCCACGGTCGGCTATCTCCCCCAGGAGCCCGACCGCAGGCCGGGCGAGACGGTCCGTGCGTTTCTCGGCCGCCGCACCGGCGTGACGGCCGCGCAGGCAGCCCTCGACGAGGCGACCGCGGCGCTCACCGAGGGCCGGGCGGGCGCCGACGAGGCGTACGCCATCGCCTTGGATCGTTGGTTGGCGTTGGGCGGTGCCGATCTTGACGAGCGGCTCGCCGAGGTCGAGTTGGGCTTCTCCCCCGACCTGCCGATGACCGCGCTCTCCGGCGGGCAGGCGGCCCGGGCGGGGCTCGCGTCGCTGCTGCTGAGCCGGTACGACATCTTCCTGCTCGACGAGCCGACCAACGACCTCGACCTGGCGGGGCTGGCCCGGCTGGAGGAGTTCGTGACCGGGCTGCGCGCGGGCACCGTGGTGGTCAGCCACGACCGCGAGTTCCTGGCGCGCACCGTGACCGGCGTGCTGGAACTCGACCTGCACCAGCAGCAGGTCAACTTCTTCGGCGGCGGCTACCAGTCCTATCTGGACGAACGCGCGGTGGCTCGGCAGCATGCCCGGGACGCCTACGACGAGTACGCGGACACGAAGGCCGGCCTGGAGGCGCGGGCGCGTACACAGCGGAACTGGATGGAACACGGCGTCCGCAACGCCCGGCGCAAGTCCAAGGACAACGACAAGATCGGCCGCAAGTTCCGGGCCGAGGCGACCGAGAAGCAGGCCGCCAAGGCGCGGCAGACCGAGCGCCTGATCGAGCGCCTGGACGTGGTCGAGGAGCCGCGCAAGGAGTGGGAGCTGCGGATGACGATCGCCGCGGCGCCCCGGGCGGGCGCGGTGGTGGCCACCATGCGTGGCGCGACCGTCCACCGTGGTGCGTTCACCCTGGGCCCGGTCGACCTGCAGATCGACTGGGCGGACCGGGTCGCGATCACCGGCCCGAACGGATCCGGCAAGTCGACGCTGCTGGCCGCGCTGCTGGGTCGCCTGCCGGTGGATGCCGGCTCCGCCGGGTTGGGGCCGGGAGTCGTGGTCGGCGAGGTCGACCAGGCGCGCGGCGCCTTCGTCGGTTCCGAGCCGCTGGTCGACGCGTTCCGGGCCGCGGTGCCCGGGATGGCGCCGGAGGAGTCGCGGACGCTGCTGGCCAAGTTCGGGCTGCGCAGCGACCATGTGCTGCGCCCCGCCGCGACGCTGTCGCCCGGCGAGCGCACCCGGGCGGGGCTGGCCCTGCTGCAGGCGCGCGGGGTCAACCTGCTGGTCCTCGACGAGCCGACCAACCACCTCGACCTGCCGGCGATCGAGCAGCTGGAGTCGGCGCTGGAGGGCTACCCGGGCACGCTCCTGCTGGTCACGCACGACCGCCGGATGCTCGACGCGGTGCGCGTCAACCGCCGCCTGGCCGTTTCTGCCGGGCGCGTCACAGAACTTTAGGCTTGACTTATATAACGGCCTGCTAGACAGTCGAGACGTGCACGCGTTCGACGTCCTGGGCGACCCGGTCCGGCGACGCATCCTGGAGCTGCTGGCCGACGGTGAGCTCGCGGCCGGCGAGATCGGCGCGGTCGTACAGGCGGAGTTCGGCATCTCGCAACCGGCCGTCTCGCAGCACCTCCGGGTGCTCCGCGACAACGGCTTCACGACGGTGCGCGCGGCCGGGACCCGACGCCTCTATGCGGTGGACGCGACTCCGTTGCGGGAAGTGGATGCCTGGTTGGAGCGCTATCGGGGGTTCTGGTCACAGCGCCTGGACGCACTGGAGACAGAACTGGCCCGCGGCCGCCGCGAACGTCGAGAGGCGGATCGAGAGGCGGGTCGAGAGGCGGGTCGATAGGCCGTTCGGGAGGCCGACGGCGAACTCGCCGCGAGCCCCATCGCCACCGACCGCGAACCGGGCAGCCGACTCACCGCCAGGCCAACCGCGAACCCAGCGTGAGACCGACCGCCGATCCGCGAACCCGGCCGTCAACGAACGCGCGAACCAGGCGCGACTCACCGCCCACGCGACCGCGAGCCTGGCAGCCAACTCACCGGCAACCCGGGGCCGACCCGGCCGCCAACCCACCCGAGCCCGGTCACCACCCATTGCCAACCACCAGCCCGCCCGCCACCGACCGCCGGACTCGACCACCGACCCATCCCCAACCCCGGCCGCCAACCCACCGCCTATCCGCCCAGAGTCGTGCCACGAACCCACCGCCAACCCCCGGCGAACCCGCCGCCACCCACCCGCGAGCCCGGTTGCTAACCCGCCGCGAGCCCCGCAGCCATGGCCGCTAGATCGGATCTAGCGGAGCGTCTCGCGCCTTCCCGGTGAGAGGGGAGGTGGTCACCATGATCGAGGCGCCGTTGCGGTTGGCGGTGATCATCGGTAGCACTCGCGAGGGTCGGGTCGGCGACCGGCTGGCCCGGTGGTTCGTGGCCCAGGCCGGGCTGCGCCGCGAGGTGTCGACCGTCGTCGTCGACCTCGCCGACTACGCCTTCCCGACCGGTTATCCAGCTCGGGCCACGCCGCAGATGTCGGCGTTCGCCGCCGAGATCGACCAGGCCGACGCGTTCGTCGTGGTCACGCCCGAGTACAACCACAGCTTTCCCGCCTCGCTCAAGCAGGCGATCGATTTCGCGTACGACGAGTGGCACGCGAAACCGGTCGGCTTCGTCTCGTACGGCTGCCGGTCCGCCGGGCAGCACGCGGTCGACCAGCTCCGCACGGTCTTCACCGCCCTGCACGCCGTGACGGTGCGCGACGGCGTCGGCGTCGACCTGCTCGGCGGCGACGACCTCGACGCCCGGCTGGCCGAGGAGAACCCCGTTCAGGCCGCGCAGGTGCTGCTCGACCAGCTCTGCTGGTGGGGCGTCACGCTGCGGGCCGGCCGGGCCACCCGCCCCTATGTCTCTTAGCTATTCCAACGGAGGGAACCCACCATGAGCGACAGCTCCACCGCCCCCGCCATCGAGGCGAGGGGTCTGGTGAAGACGTTCGGCGACACCCGTGCGCTTGACGGCATCGACCTGCGCGTACCCGCGGGAAGTGTCTATGGTCTGTTGGGCCCCAACGGCGCCGGCAAGACGACCGCCGTCCGGGTGCTGGCCACGCTGACCCGGCCCGACGGCGGCTCGGCGAGCGTGTTCGGGCACGACGTGGTGCGCGAGGCCAACGCGGTGCGCGCCAAGGTCAGCATGACCGGCCAGTACGCGTCGGTCGACGAGGACCTGACGGGCTTCGAGAACCTGGTGCTGATCGGCCGGCTGCTCGGCCACCGCAAGCCGGCCGCGAAGGCCCGGGCCGAGGAGCTGCTGGCCGCGTTCGGGCTGACGGACGCGACGGACCGGCAGGTGAAGAAGTACTCCGGCGGCATGCGGCGCCGGATCGACATCGCGGCGAGCATTCTCAACACGCCGGAGCTGCTGTTCCTGGACGAGCCGACGACCGGCCTCGACCCGCGCAGCCGGTCGCAGGTCTGGGACATCATCCGCTCGGTCGTCGCGCACGGCACGACGGTGCTGCTGACCACGCAGTACCTCGACGAGGCGGACCGGCTCGCCTCGCGGATCGCGGTCGTCGACCACGGCAAGGTGATCGCCGACGGTACGCCGGGCGAGCTGAAGTCGTCGATCGGCTCAGGCACCGTCCACGTAAGACTGCGTGACGCCGCCGCCCGCCCGAAGGCGCAGGAAGTGCTGGCACGCGCGCTCAGCGCCGCGGTCGAGCCGGACGCGGACCCGGTGTCGCTCACGGCCCGGGTCGACGGCTCGGACTTCGAGGCGAGCACGCAGGCCGCGCGGGCCCTGTCCGAACTGGCCGCCGCCGGCATCGTCGTCGACGACTTCTCGCTGGGGCAGCCGAGCCTCGACGAGGTGTTCCTGGCGCTGACCGACCACCCCGCCTCTGCCGCACCCGCCTCTTCCTCGGAAATGGAGACCGCCCGATGAGCACCGCAGCCACCTCTTCCACGGACCTGCAGACCGTGTACGTGCCGTCGCCGGAGACGCTGGGTGCGGTCCTCGCGCCCGGTGCCCGACCGCCAAGGCCGAGCGCCTGGTCGGCCTCGGTCACCTTCGGCTGGCGGGCGATGCTGAAGATCAAGCACGTGCCGGAGCAGCTCTTCGACGTCACGGCCTTCCCGATCATCATGACCTTGATGTTCACGTACCTGTTCGGCGGCGCGATCGCCGGCAGCACGGACGCCTACCTGCAGTTCTTCCTGCCGGGCATCATGGTCACGAGCGTCGTGATGATCACGATGTACACGGGCGTCGGCCTCAACACCGACATCGAGAAGGGCGTCTTCGACCGCTTCCGTACGCTGCCGGTCTGGCGCCCCTCGGCCCTGGTCGGCATGATCTTCGGCGACGTCCTGCGCTACATCCTCGCGGCCCTGGTCATCCTGGGCGTGGGCCTGGCCCTTGGCTTCCGCCCCTCCGGCGGCGTGGTCGGCGTGATCGCCGGCATCGGCCTGCTGGTGGTCTTCTCGTTCGCGTTCTCGTGGGTCTGGACGATGTTCGGCCTGATCCTCCGCAGCGAGAAGTCGGTGATGGGCGTCAGCATGCTGGTCCTGTTCCCGCTGACGTTCCTGAGCAACGTCTTCGTCGACCCGTCGACGATGCCGGCGTGGTTGCAGGCCTTCGTCAAGGTCAACCCGATCACGCACCTGGTGGACGCGATCCGCTCGGTGATGGGCGGGTCGCCGGATGCCTCGAGCATCATGTGGACGTTCCTGTGGAGCGCCGGGTTCGTGGTGGTGTTCGGCTTCTTGACGATGTTCCGCTACAAGCTCGGGTTCGGTGTTGACGGGCAGCGTGGTGATGCGGGCCGTGAGCTGCGCCCGTTCCTCGCCGTGGGTGACCG
>NZ_JBFAIU010000136.1:0-18718 GCF_040654855.1 Asanoa sp. NPDC050611 | reverse complement strand
TCGACGAGGTAGAGCTTGCCGTTGAGGTCCGGGACGGCCCGGCGGCCGGAGCCGTCGGGCAGCTCCATGATCGTGTTGATCCGGGCCTGCCGCATGAGCCGCGCGTCGGTGGGCGCCGGCGTGGGCTCGGTCTTGGGGAACGAGGCGTACTCCTCGAGCACCAGCCCGAGCCGGCTCTGCACCTGCGATTCAGGGACCGGGTCGTAGATGGGGTCGGCGGCTTGGGCGGGTGACGCGACGAGCAGGGACAGGACGAGCGCGCCGGCGGTTAGGCAGGCTGTGGCTAGCGGTCTGCGCACGCGGTTGACTCCGTTCTCAACGGGACGGCAGGGCGCGTCAGCGCCCACGGACCATGTGCCGGTACTGCTTCTCGACGTCGCGCGCCGAGACAACCGTGTCGAGGAACATCAGCGAGTCCATCCGGCAGTCGCACGGGTTCTGCTCGCGGGTGTCCTGCGGGAAACTGCCACCGATCTTGATGCCGCGCGGGTCGGACGCGGTGGTGACGTGCGGGCCGGGGCCGTTGACCAGCCACGGGTCGTCGGTGCGGGTGTAGAACCCGGACAAGGGCTGACCATTGCGATAGAGCGCCAGCGTCCCGTCGGCGAAGTTGAACGTCGCGGCCAGGTGCACCCACTCGCCGCGCGGCAGCACGGCCTGCCACGGCTGGTCGGCCGCGAACGTCTGCGAGTTGCCGCCGTCGATCCGCCGGCCGAGCGCCACCAGCCGCAGCTCGCCGTTGACGTCGATCAGCTCGAGCAGCGCGCGCACGCCGTGCCCGTCGGAGTCGCCGGTCAGCACCCCGGCGAGGCCGATCGCGTTGAACCGGTCGGCGGGATCGGCGGTGTTGGAGTTGAGCGCCGGCGCGTCCATGTCCACTTTGAACCAACCCATCACGGTGGTACCCGCGACGGCGTTGAACGGGCGCAGCGTGCGGACACCGGGCTGGCCGTAGATGCCGGCCTTCCAGTCGTCGTTGCCGGCCACCGCCGGGTCGACCTGACGGGTCTGCAGGGCGTTGCCGCTGCCGCGGTACGCGCGGTCGCGTACCCGCATGTCGGCACCGCCGTTGACGAGGTCGATCTCCGTGCCGGAGCGGCCCTGGTCGCGCTCCAGCGCGGAGTCGCCGCGCGCCGGGTGGTCGAAGTCGTAGTAGGCGACCAGGTCACCACGCAGGGACGGGTGGACGTCGCCCGGCCCGTCGTTGCTGGCCGAGGCGGGCAGGGCGGCGGTGCCGGCGATCAGGCCGGCGGCGAGGACGGTGGCGGTGGCGAGGACGGCTTTCCGCATGGGCTACCTCCTAGCGATGGGGTTCGGCGGGACGGCCGCCGAGGTAGAGGTCGGCTAGGGCGGGGTCGGCGAGCAACTGCGCCGCCGGACCGGAGATGTGCACGCGGCCCAGGTCGAGGACGCAGCCGATGTCGGCGGTCTCCAGCGCGCGCCGGGCGTTCTGCTCGACCAGGAGCACGGCCGTGCCGGCGTCGCGCATCCGGACGACCTGCTCGAAGACGGTGGTCGTGGCCTTCGGGTCGAGGCCCATGGACGGCTCGTCGAGCAGCACGACCTTGGGGTCGACCATCAGCGAGCGGGCGAACTCGACCTGCTTCTGCTGGCCGCCGGAGAGCAGGCCGGCCAGCGTGGTCCAGCGGTCCGCGACCACCGGGAACAGGTCGCGGACGAACTCCGTGCGGGCGGCGACCCGGGCCTTGTCCCGGATGGTGTACGCGCCGAGGAGCACGTTCTCCGCGACGGTCATCTCGGCGAACACGCTGTGCCCCTGCAGCACGTGTGCGACGCCACTGGCGAGCATCCGTTGCGGACCCTGGCCGGTGACGTCGACGCCGCCGACCCGGATCGCGCCGGAGCGCGGCGCCAGCAGGCCGCTGGCCACCTTGAGGACGGTGGACTTGCCGGCGCCGTTGGGGCCGACGAGGCAGACGATCGTGCCCGCCGGCACCTCGACGGTCAGTCCACGTAGGACCGGCGCGGCGCGACCGTAGCCGGCCTGCACGTCGACGAGCTCGATCTCAGACGCCAAGGTAGGCTCCCAACACGCGCTCGTCGGAGCGGATCGCCGCCGGCGGGCCCTCGGCGATCGGCCGGCCGCGGTCGAACACCACGATGTGGTCGCTGATGCTCATCACCAGGTCCATGTTGTGCTCGACGATGACGAACGTGCGGCCCTCGGCGTTGAGCTCGCGGACCAGCGCGCCGATCCGGTCGAGCAGGGCCGGGTTGACGCCGCCGGCCGGCTCGTCGAGCAGCACGGTCTCGGGCTCGCTGTTGAGCACGCCGGCCAGCTCCAGCAGCTTCTGCTGGCCCCACGAAAGGTTGCGGGCCTCGACGGCCGCGAGGTGCTCGATGCCGAGCTTGGTGAGCCAGCCCCGCGCCCGGTCGACCTCGGCCCGCCCGCGGGCGCCCCGGAACAGGTTGACGCCGTGCGGGCGGGTCGCGGCGAGCACGTTGTCGAGCACGGTCATCCGCGGGAAGACCCGGCAGAGCTGGAACGTGCGGCCGAGCCCGGCGCGGGCGATCGCGTGCGGCGTGCGGCGGGTGATGTCGGCGCCCGCGTAGCTGACCCGGCCGCTGTCGGGCCGGATGAGCCCGGTGACGCAGTTGAAGAACGTCGTCTTGCCCGAGCCGTTGGGCCCGATCAGCGCGTTCACCTTGCCGTGCCGGAAGCTCACGGTGGTCTGGTCGAGCACCACGTTGCCGCCGAACGCCTTGGTCAGCTCAACCGCTTCGAGGCTGCGCATGCTGTTCACCCCCGACGCGCTGCGCCGCCAGCTCGGCGGCGGTGACTTCCCGGATGGAGCTGTCGGTCGTGCGGTCGAGGCGGCGCAGCAGGGCGCCGATCGCGGGCAGGATGCCGTCGGGCATGAACAGCACGACGAGCGCGAGCAGGACGCCGGTGGCGACCAGGTGCAGCGGCGTGTTGCCGAACTCGACCTTGAAGTATTCGAGCGCCGAGCCGACGACGAGCGCGCCGACCAGCGGGCCGAACAGGTTGCGGACGCCGCCGAGCAGCGCCATCAGCACCATGTAGGAACCGGTCAGGATGGAGAACTGGAAGATGGGGTCAAGGTCGCCGAACCAGAGCGCGTAGAGGCCGCCGGCCAGCCCGGTGAAGAACGCCGAGACCACGAAGACCACCAGCTTGTACGCGAACGTCGGCGTACCCAGTGCCTCGGCCTTGTCCTCGTCCTCCCGGATCGCCTTGAGCCCGAGCCCGAAGCGGGAGCGGTCGATCAGCCACCAGACCAGCAGCGCGATCGCGAGCAGCGCGAGGAAAAGGTAGAAGAACACCCGGTGGTGCTCGGGGCGCAGCATGCCGGGGAACGGGCGCGGCACGTTGAGCCCGCGCGAGCCGCCGGTGAACGACGCCCAGCTCTGGAAGACCAGCAGCGTGACGAGCACGAGCGCGATCGAGACGATGACGAACGAGGCGCCGCGGACGCGCAGGGCGGCGTACCCGATGGGCACCGCCAACGCCGCGACGAGCAGTGCGGCGGCGGCGAGCGCGACGAAGCTCGGCAGCCCGGCCTTGGTGACCAGCAGGCCGGTGCCGTAGGCGCCGAGCCCGGCCAGGGCGCCGTGGCCGAGCGAGATGTAGCCGGTGAAACCGCCGACGAAGTTCCAGCTCGTGGAGAGCACCGCGTAGTTGAGCACCACGATGCCGACGGACAGGAGATAGGGATTCGGTGCGATCGACGGGTACGCGAGCGCGACCGCGGCGAAGGCGGTCAGCGCGACCGCACCGGCGATGCGGCCCGGCGTCACGAGCCGCTCAGAAGCGCTGGGCAAGGCGACCTCCGAAGAATCCCTGCGGCCGCACCGCGAGCGTCAGGAACAGCGCGACGTAGAACACGGTCTGCGCCCAGGTGGTGCCCAGCTCGATCTGCAGCAGGCTCTGCGCCAGCCCGAGCAGCATCGCGGCCGCCGCGGCGCCCGGCACGCTGCCCAGCCCGCCGACCACGATGATGGCCATCAGCGGTCCGATCCAGTGCCAGTGCAGCGAGGGGTAGATGGTGGTGTCGAGCGACAGCGCGGTGCCGCCGATCGCGGCTGTGGCCAGGCCCAGCCCGAAACCGAAGCCCGCGACGCGGTCGGTGTCGATGCCGACCAGCCGGGCGGCGTCGCGGTGCTGGATCGTCGCCCGCAGCGCCCAGCCGAACGTGGTGCGCTTCATGACCAGGTAGAGCGAGAGCAGGGCGACGGCCGCGAGCCCGAACGCGATCAGCTTGACGACCGCGATCCGGGCGCCGAACAGCTCCAGGCTCGCCGAGCCGTAGCCGAGCTGGATGCGGCGCTGCGTGCCGGAGAACACGTAACCCAGCAGGCCCTCGATGACGACCGCGATCGCGAACGTCAGCAGCACCGACATCATCGTGAGCGTGACCGCCCGCAGCCGGGCCAGCAGCAGCCGTTGCAGCAGCACCCCGCAGGCGAAGAACAGCGGGACGGTCACCACCATCGACAGCAGCGGGTCGATGCCCAGCTCGGTGTGCGACCACCAGGCGAGGTAGGCGGCCAGGATGAGGAACGCCGAGTGGGCGATCATCACGACCCGCATGATTCCGAAGTAGAGTGTCAGCCCCGCCGCCAGGAGGGCGTAGAGCCCTCCCAGCAGCAGGCCGAGGATGACGCTCTGGAAGAGCAGGGCGCCGGACGGCATGGTCAGCTCACCAGGCCGGCTTCGGGTAGACGAGGTCGGCTTCCTTCGCGTCGGCCGGCAGCACGATCTTGATCTCGCCGCCGACCCACTGCTGGATCATGTGCGCGCCCTGCGGCTTGCCGGTCTCGTCCCAGGACAGCGGGCCGACGACCGTCTCGACCTTGTTGGCGCGTACCCAGTCGACCAGCTTCTTCTGGCACTCGCCCTGCTCGGCGCAGCCGGCCGCGGTGATGGCGGCGGCCACGACCTGGCCCGTGGTGTAGGCGTTGGCCTCGTCCTCCTCGGGCGGCGACCCGAACTGCGCCGTGTATTTCTCGACGAACTCCTTGTTGCTCTCGTACGGCGCGTCCTGCGTGTAGCCCGTGGGGGACAGGATGCCCTCCGTCTTGTTGCCGATCGCCGCCGCGAACTCGGGGCTGGTCGGCGCCGTCGAGAAGGCGGCGAGCTTGGGCTGGTAGTTGAGCTGCTGCAGGGCGACGATCAGGTTGACGCCGTCCTGGTACTGCGAGCCGCCCACCACCATGTCGGCCTTCGACGTCGCGATCTTCGCGGCGATGCTGCTGAAGTCGGTGGTGTTCGGCGGGTAGACCTCGTCGACGACCGTCTTGACGCCGGCCGCCTCGAGCTTGGCCTTGAGGCCGTAGGCGGTGCCCTGCGCGAACGGGTCGTCCATCGCCGCGTAGGCGACCGTCGTCGGCTTCTGCCCGGCCGGCAGCGCCAACAGGTGTTCGGCGAGGTGGTTGTAGTGGTCGCTGGCCACCGCGGGAGCGGCGTAGAACAGGTTCTTGAAGCCCTGCTGGAAGACCTCGGCGGCCGCGCCGGCCGGCTCGACGAAGAGCATGCCGTATTCCTCCGCCACGCGGGCGGCCGGCACGACCAGGCGGGTCGAGAACGGACCGACCACGATGTCGACCTGGTCGCTGCCGATCAGCTGCTCGTAGTCGGCCACCACCCGGTCGGCGTTGGACTGGTCGTCGAGGACCTTCAGCTCGATCCGGCGGCCGAGCAGGCCGCCCTTGTCGTTGGTGATCTTCGCCCAGGCCTCGTAACCACGTTGGACACCCTTGCCGGGCTCCGAGAAGTCCCCGGTCAGCGGCAGGGAGATCCCGACGACGATCGGCTCGTCGCTCGAGGCCTGTTCTGGTTCGTCGCCGCCGCAGGCGCCGAGCGCGAGTGCGAGGATCGCGCCGACCGCGGTGGCCCATCTGGTGCGGTTCGTTGTCGTGCGGGTCGTCATCTCCGGACGCTCCTTCGAGCCGGGGACGGAAGCGCTTGCGAAAGCGCTTTCGTAGCCTAGGCTGTGTCCTGCACCACTGGCAATAGTCAAAGGTGTCGCTGCTTCGATGTCCGCCGGGAGCACACATGCCCAAGCCTGGTCCACGGTTGCGGCTCGTCGACGTCGCGGAGCGCGCGGGCGTCTCGCTGGCCACCGCGTCCCGCTCGCTCACCGGCCGCGACGGCGTCAGCGAGGAGGTCGCGAGCCGGGTCCGCCAGGTCGCGGCCGAGCTGGGCTACGTCGCCAACCCCTATGCGCGCACGCTCGCCGGTGGGGCCAGCTCCTCGGTGGGGCTGGTCGTGCACCAGGTGGACGACCCCTACTTCTCCGAGATCGCGGGCGGGGTCATCCAGGTCGCCGGCGAGCAGGGCCTGATGGTCCAGATCTGCCACTCGGGCCGGGACCCGCACTACGAGCTGCGGCAGATCCGGCACCTGATCGCGCAGCGGGTCGGCGTCATCGTGATCGCGGGCTCCGGCTACAACGACCCGCGGATCGAGGCGGAGACCAGGGCGGAGCTGACCGCGTACCAGACACTCGGTGGCCGGGTGGCGGTGATCGGCCGGCACGCGCTGGGCGTCGACGCGGTGCTGCCCGACAACGAGGCGGGCGGGTTCGCGCTGGGTGCGCACCTGTTGGACCTGGGGCACCGCCGGATCGCGGTGGCCGCCGGCACCGGGGGACTGACGACGGTCACCGACCGGATGGCGGGCGTACGCCGGGCGGTGCGGGAGCGCGGCCTCGACCCGGACTCATTGCCCGTGGTGCACACGGACTTCACCCGCGACGGCGGCTGCGCGGCGACGGAGCGCATCCTGCGCGACCACCCCGACACGACGGCGATCATCGCGCTCAACGACGCGATGGCGATGGGCGTCCTGTCGGTCCTTCGTGGCCGAAAAATTTCGGTGCCGAAGCGAATGTCGGTGGTGGGCTTCGACGACGTCTCGGTAGCGGCTGACCTGGCGCCGGCGCTGACGACCGTGCGGCTGCCGATGACCGACATGGGCCGGATGGCACTGGAACTGGCCCTCAAGCCGAAGTCAACCCGGGCTCGCCGCCGCCCGACGGGCCACCAGCTGGTCGTCCGCGACTCCACCGGCCCGGCACCGCGCTAGCCGACCCTGGTGTACTCCTCGGACGCGGCGCTGTAGTAGTAGCGCAGCGTCTTTCCGTCGCAGCGGTATTTCGCCGGCTCCGTGTCGAGGTCGAGCGCGCCGGAGTTCTGGCGTGCGCCGTTGCGGTAGTACACGTACGAGCCCTTCGCCGCGATCCCGCTGATGTACTCGTATCCGCCGTCGTGCAGGACGTTCGCGGTCACGACGCCGCGGTACACCAGCCGCCACTTGGCGCCGCGCACGGTCGCCGTGTACTCGGCGCCGGTGTTGAAGTCGTTCGTCACCCGGCCGTCGGCGCGGTACGTCACGATCTTGCCCGCGCCGCCGTGGAACTGGACGTCGTTGCCGTCGATGCCGTTGGTCAGGGTCGCGGAGGTCAGGCGCCACCGACCGAGTACACACGGATCCACCTTGGACGAGGCGGAGGGCGACGGTGACGGAGTCGGGGGGCCGGGCGAGGACGCGGCCGGCGCCGGCACCGGCGCCTTCGTCGGCGCCGCGACGCCCGGGTCGCGGCCGTCGCGGCCGCCGATCGTGGGCGCCAGCGCGAGGCCGGCCACCAGCAGCACCGCGAGCGCGAGCCCGGACCACAGTGCCACCCGCCTGCGCCGGCGGGGCACGACCACCGCTGCCGGCGCGGTCGGCACCGCCTCCGGCGCGTCCAGCGCGCGCAGGCTGCCCTCGGCGACGACCAGTTCCGGCTGGTCGACCTGCGTCGGTGCGATGCCCAGCTGACGGTGCAGTGCGGTCCCGGCCGCGGGCATGCGGCTCGAACCGCCGGCCAGATAGACCGCGCCCAGCTCGCGGTCCGCGATCCCGGCGGCGGTCAGCACGGCCCGGGTCGCCTCGACGGTGCGGGCGAGGATCGGCGCGGCCAGCTCGTCGAGTTCCTCACGGCCGAGCGGAACGTCCGCGTCGATCAGCGGGACATGGACGAGCGTCGTACCCGCGCGGGAGAGCATCTCCTTGCCCGTGCGCACGTTGTCCCAGAGCTGCCGGCTGGCCCGCCGGTCCGCGACGTCCGTGGGGCTCGTCAGCCGGCGCCAGGCGGCCTCGTCCCGCCGGCCCGCGGTGGCGCCGAGGTGGGCGATGATCGCCGCGTCGATGTCCAGGCCGCCGCAGTCGGCGAGGCCCTCGGTCGCGACCGTCTCGAACCCGGTCGCGTGCCGGCGCACCACCGACGCGTCGAACGTGCCGCCGCCGAAGTCGTACACCAGCGCGCACTGGCCGACCGGCAGCGCGCGATCCGCGAAGAAGCTGGCCGCGGCGACCGGCTCGGCGACCAGCCGGACCGACGGCAACGTCCGCTCGGCAACGGCGCGCAGCAGGTCCCGGCGCCGGCTGCCCCAGGCGGCCGGGTAGGTCAGCGTCGTGCCGGTGACGGGCTCCGCGGCGACCCGCCGCGCCTCCTCGAGGACCCGGCCGAGGACGGCCCCGATCAGGCCCTCGACCGGCACCTCGCGCGGGCCGAGCAGCACGGTGCCGTCGTCGATGCGCCGCTTGGGTGTCGGTTCGAACCCGGCCGGCATCGACAGCGCGAGGTGCAGCGCGTCCCGCCCGACCACCAGCCGTCCGGCCGGGTCCAGACATACGGCGGACGGCAGCAGCGGCGAGCCGTCGAACAGGATCGTCCGCGCCGGCTGGCCCTGGTCGGCCAGCACCGCGACCGTGTGTGACGTGCCGAAGTCGATGCCCAACCGCGCCCCGTGAGCGTTCACGGAGCAACCGTATCGAAGATCAGCTAGCCCGCCTGCGACGAGCGGGCCCAGATGTTGAGGTCCGACTCCGTGGCATGGCGGTCGATCTCGGCGAGCTCCGCCGGCGTGAAGTCCACGTTGTCCAGTGCCGCCAGGTTGTCGTCGAGCTGGGCCACGCTGCTCGCGCCGATCAGCGTGGAGGTCATCCGCTTGTCGCGCAGGGTCCAGGCGAGCGCGAGCTGGGCCAGCGACTGGCCACGGCCCCGGGCGATCTCGTTGAGCGCGCGGATCTTGCCGAGGTTCTCGTCGGTGAGCCAGCCGGCGTCGAACGAGCCCGGCCGCGCGGCCCGCGAGCCCTCCGGGATGCCGTCGAGGTAGCGGTCGGTCAGCAGGCCCTGCGCCAGCGGCGAGAAGCCGATGCAGCCGACGCCCTCCTGGTCGAGCACCTCGAGCAGGCCGTCCTCGATCCAGCGGTTGAGCATCGAGTACGACGGCTGGTGGATCAGCAGCGGCGTGCCCATCGCACGCAGGATGCGGGCGGCCTTCTCGGTCATGGCCGGCGAGTACGAGGAGATGCCGACGTAGAGCGCCTTGCCCTGGCGCACGGCCGCGTCCAGCGCGCCCATCGTCTCCTCGAGCGGCGTCTCCGGGTCGAACCGGTGCGAGTAGAAGATGTCGACGTAGTCGAGCCCCATCCGGGACAGGCTCTGGTCGAGGCTGGCCAGCAGGTACTTGCGGGAGCCCCAGATGCCGTACGGGCCGGGCCACATGTCGTAGCCGGCCTTCGTCGAGATGACCAGCTCGTCCCGGTACGGCCGCAGGTCACTGGCCAGCAGGCGGCCGAACGCCTCCTCGGCCGACCCGTACGGCGGGCCGTAGTTGTTGGCGAGGTCGAAGTGCGTGACACCGCGGTCGAACGCGCGCCGCACGATCGCGCGCTGGGTCTCCAGCGGCCGCTCACCGCCGAAGTTCTGCCACAGGCCGAGCGAGACGGCGGGCAGCTTCAGCCCGCTGCGACCGGTGCGGCGGTAGGACATCCGCTCGTAGCGGTCGTCGGCAGGGGTGTAGACGGAGGTTCCGATAGCGGGCATGCCCTCACCCTAGGCGTGGTGTCATGAAGGTTTGCGGGCCGGGCGACCGGACGGGAGTGGAAACTGGCACGCCAGGGTTGGCTGTGGGCGCTGTTGGCCGCGTTCGTCGCCGCGACGATCGCGATCGCGGTCGGCCCCGCGCCCGGTGCCGCCTCGTGGTCGACGCAGGCCGCCTGCGACCTGGTGTTCACGGTGCTGTCGTGGCGGCTGGCGGCGGACACCCGCCGAGCGCCGGGTGCCCGCCGGTTCTGGCGGGCGGCGACGGTGAGCGGCGTCATATTCACCGCCGGTGCGCTGCTCCGCGCGGTCGACGTGGTGGTCGAACCCGAGCGCAACAGCACCGCCTGGACCGCACCGTCCGCGCTGGCGACGATCGGCTCGGTGTGGTTGCTGTGCTTCATGTTGGGCCCGGTGCCGCCCGACGGTGGGCGGCAACGGCGCGCGTTGTGGCTCGAGGCCGGGACGGTGCTGGTGGCGGCCTGCGTCTTCGTCTGGACGATCGCGCTGAGCGGGGCAATGAAGGCCGAGTCGCACGAGCAGCGCGCGTGGACGGCGGTCGGCGCGATCGTCCTGCTGGTGTCCGCGTTCGCGGTCGTCCGGCTGCTGGTCACGGGCGTGGCCCCGTTCAGCACGGGCGCGGGCATCGCGATCAGCGCCGGTGCGGCGCTGCACGGTCTCGAACGCGCGCTGAACCCTCAGGTCGCGGGCGTCGACGACGCGCCTTTGGTGCTGATCGCACGGCTGGTGCCGCCCCTGCTGCTGGCGGCCGCGCCGTGCCTGGAGCTGCTGGGCCGGCGCCAGCCGGCGGGACTGCGCGGCCGGCGTGCCCGGCAGCTCGTGCCGCTGGCCGCGCTGGCCGCCACCCAGCTGCTGCTGGTCGGCCAGCTCGCCGACGAGGGCCTGACCGCGCGCAGCTGGGGTGCCGCGATGGGCACGGTGGTGATCGCGGCGCTGATCATCCTGCGCCAGGACATGCTGCTCGTGGACAACGCCCGGCTGGTCGGCCGGCTCGACCGGTCGATCGACGCGGTGCGCCGGCAGGAGAGCTGGTTCCGCTCGCTGGTCGAGCACTCCTCGGACGTGACGCTGGTGCTCGACCCGTTGGGCGTGGTCACGTACGTGACGCCGGCCCTGCGGCCGGTGCTCGGCCAGGACCCGGCCGGGGCGGTGGACCGCCGGGCCGGCGAGGTGCTTCGCCCGCGCGACCGCAGGCGCTTCGACCGGCTGCTGACGCCGGTGCTCGCCGCGCGGGCCGAGAGCGCCTCGTTCGAGCTCGAGGCGCGCCGGGCCGACGGCGCCGCGGTCTGGCTCAACGTCATCGCCACCGGCCGGGTGGCCGACCCCGCGGTGGCCGGCGTGGTGCTCAACGTCCGGGACGTCACCGACACGGTCACGCTGCGGAACCGACTCCGGCACGACGCGAGCCACGATCCGCTGACGGGGCTGGCCAACCGCGCGTTGTTCAACGAGCGCGCCGAGGCCCTGCACGACCCGCGATCCCGCGGCACGGGCAGTGCCGTGCTGCTGCTCGATCTCGACCGGTTCAAGGAGGTCAACGACCGGCTGGGCCACCAGGCCGGCGACGAGCTGCTGCGGGTGGCGGCCAGGCGGCTGCGGCGAAGCCTGCGCCCCGGCGACACGGCCGCGCGGTTCGGCGGCGACGAGTTCACCGTCATCCTGTCCGACACGACGGAGCGCGCCGCGATGGCCACCGCCCGGCGCATCGTCGCCGCGCTGGCCAGGCCGTGCGCGATCGGCGGGTACACCCTGCGACCCGTTTGCAGCGTCGGGGTCGCGGTCAGCACCGACAAGCCGATCGAGGCTCTGCTCCGGGACGCGGACGAGGCGATGTACGAGGCCAAGCGGCGCGGCTCGGGCACGCGCCTGTTCCACGAACGCTAGGTGTTCGCCGCCAGGTACTGCTGGACCGTGTCGTCCGCGACCGCCTGGAAGAGCGCCCTTGCCTTCGTCTTGTCGGAGAGCACCACGCTCTGCCCGTCGCGGTTGCCGGTGCCGGCCGTCGGGGTGCCCATGAAGGTCAGGTCCGCGCTGCGCAGGCCGCGCAGCTCGACCGCCGTGTCGACGAGGTCGAAGTCCTGGTCGACCGTCATCGACTTGGTCACCGCCTGCAGGAAGCCGTTGAGCTTCACGGGGTTCGCCAGCGTGCCGGTGCTCGTGGCCTTGTCCAGCAGTGCCTCGAGGAACTCCCGCTGGTGGCGTTCGCGGCTGAAGTCACCGTCGGCGAACTGGTAGCGCTGGCGCACGTAGTCGAGCGCCTCGGCGCCGTCGAGGTGCTGGGTGCCCTTCTGGAACGTCCGGTACGGCTTGTGGATCGACTTGATCGTCTTCTCGATCTTCATGTCCACGCCGCCGAGCGCGTCGGTCACCTTCGCGAAGCCGGCGAAGTCGATGAGCGCCACGTGATCGATGTGGACGCCCGTGAACCCCTCCACGGTCTGCACGGTCAACGGCGTGCCGTCCCACGCGTACGCAGCGTTGATCTTCGCCATGGTGTTGCCGTTCTGCCCGTCGGGGGAGGTCGGCACGAACACCCACGTGTCGCGGGGGATCGAGATGAGCTCGGCCTTCTCGTGGTCCTTGTCGACGTGCAGCAACATGATCGTGTCGGTGCGGGAGTCCGAGGTGTTGTCGGGGTCGCGGGAGTCGCTGCCGAGCAGGAGCACGTTGAGCGCGCCCTTGACGACGGGCGTGGGGCGGCTCTCCTCCGGGACGCCCTTGAAGGCGTCGGTGCGGGCCAGGTGCCCGTTGAGGGAGCGGGCGTACGCCCAACCGCCGATCCCGCCACCCGCGCCGAGCACCAGCAAAGCCGCCAACACACCGATCAGGATCCGTCGTGATCTCGGCCGCCGCATCCGTCCCAACCCATCCGTCACACCGGCACCACCACGGCCCCGGACGTGAAGGAGATTAATGAACGATTCTGTGAACTCCCTGGTCACAGCCTTGCGCTGTTGATCTCCGCGCGCCTCGGCGCACCGCCGCGGGCCGGGGGCAGCGTCACCGCGGCCGTTGCTCTCCGGGCGACACGGAACACCACCGCCGCAGGCCCGTGCCGGCGTCGCCACGTCGTTGGCCCTGCCGGCCGGTGCCGGCGTCATCGCGTCGCTGGTTTTGCGGCTGGCTCGGACCATCGCCGTAGGCCCGTGCCAGCGCCACCCTGCACCCCCCCGCCACTTCGGCGCCGGTTTGATATCCGTCGTTCGCGGCGCAACACGGGCCTGCCTTCCGCACCGGCCCGAGGCCGCCGTAGCCGCCCGGGTGTGCCGGGTCAGCAGGCGCGACCCGTCGGCGTGGCGGGCGGCGCGAGTAGGCGTGCCGATGCCGGCGGAGCCGCGCCGGTTGAACCGGACGAAGCGCCGCCGGTCGGCATGCGCGCGCTCAGGTCAGGGCCGGCTGCGGCGCAGGGCTGGGCGCTCGGTCCAGAGCCTCGCGGCGGACGCCGCGCACGAGTAGGTAGCCGACCATCCACAGCTCGCCGACCGTCGCCGGGTAGGCCAGGGCGTCCGCGGCCGTTTCGGCGCCGGGCACCGCGTAGCGGAGGAAGGCCGCGAGCACATAGCCCACGCCACCGGCGATCAGGATCCAGCCCAGGGTGCGGGGCATCCAGCCCGACGACAGCACGCACCAGCCCATCGGGATCAGCCACAGGCCGAAGAACAGGCCGCCGACGGACCAGAGGTGGCCGCTGATTCCGTAGAGTAGTTGGACCGTCGCGGCGTCGGTCGTGTCCAGGGCCGTGGCCAGCAGCGCCGCGCTGACCATGACGGCGACCGCGTTCACCAGGCCGAAGGCGGCGATCCCGCCGGCCGCGTAGCGGTTGACCCCGTGGAACAGCCGGTAGAACCAGGCCGCGGCCAGTGCCTGCGTGAGCACCGTCAGCAGCTCCAGCGCCACGCCCGTGCGGGCCAGCGCGGCATGGTCCAGCAGGTTGGCGGCGGTCGCGGCCGGGTCGTCGGCGACGTAGAGCCGCGACCGGACGAACAGGAAGCCCAGCCCGCCGGCGACGGCGAGGCACAGGTAGAACAGCCCGGTCAGGCGGGCCGTGCGGATCAACGGATGCATGGTCGCCACTCCTTCAGAAGAGCCTTACGTTGTAAGGTGCCTTACATGGTAAGGTGAACACACAACCCCAGGGAAGCAGCTGCCAATGCCGACATTTCGGGAGCCGCTCAGTCGCGACAAGGTGCTCGCGGCCGCGGTCGACCTGGCCGACGCCGAGGGGATCAAGGCGCTGACGATGCGCCGCCTCGCCACGGAGCTCGGGGTCGAGGCGATGTCGCTCTACTTCCACGTCCCGAGCAAGGACGCCCTGCTCGACGGCGTGCTCGACACCGTGCTCGCGCAGGTCACCCAGGCGTCCGCCGAGCCGGGAGGCGACTGGCGGTCACGGCTGCGGCAGCAGTTCCTCGCCGCGCGCCGGGTCATGCTGCGCCACCCGTGGGCGCCGGGCCTGCTGACCACACGGCGCGCGATCCCGGCCGTGGCGTTCGGCTACTACGACGGCATCGTCGGCACGTTGGTCGACGCCGGCTTCTCGCACCACCTCGCGCACCGGGCGATCCACGCCTTCGGCAGCCTGCCGTTCGGGTTCGCGCAGGAGGTGTTCAACCCCGCGGTGGCCGACGACGGCGCCGCCGAGGCCGACCTGGCCGCGATGGCCGCGACCCTGCCCAACCTGACGGCGATGGTCGCGCACGAGATGCACGACGCGACGGACCCGACCCTCGGCTGGTGCGACAGCCAGGTCGAGTTCGAGTTCACTGTGGACCTGCTCCTCGACGGGCTCGAGCGGCTCCGGGGCTGAGAAGCCCGGAGCCGCTCCGCACGCCCTCAGCGGACCGCGTCGGTGACCTTCGTCCAGGTGCTGTCGTTCGAGACGTCGCCCAGCGTGATGTGGTTCAGGATCTTCGTCATCTCGGCGTTCGACAGGCCGCGCGCGCCCTGGCTGACGACCTGCATCTGCACCTTGCTGTCGGGGGACCACCGGTTGCAGAAGCCCTGCAGGCAGCTGATCCCGGGCGACGGCTGCTGGTTGGAGTTCTTGGCCGGGACGACGTACAACGTGAAGGTCCCGGGCAGGTCGACGCCGTCGACGCCACCGTGCGGCGTGGTCAGGCCGGTCACCGGCAGTGCCGGCTTCCCGAACAGCAGACCCGCGTAGTCGCCGTCGCGGGCGGCGGCGATGCCGTTCAGCCCGGTCATCGCGTGCATCGACACCTCGCCGAGCTGGTAGCCGGCGGGCACGTAGCCGAGCTTGACCGGCACCCGGGCCGGTGTGGGCGCGGCGCCGCGCAGGCCGGCGGCCAGGTCCCGCAGCTGCGCCGCGGACGGGTTGTCGGTCTCGCTCGAGCTCGCGTCGATCACCGCCCAGGCGCCGGTGTCGTACTGCCAGGCCAACGTGCGGACGATCGCCATCCCGCGGCCCTGGGCGGCCAGCTCCAGACCCGGCCGCCCGGCGACCTCCACCGGGCTCGCCCCCACGAGCTTGCCCGGGTCGTACGCGCCGGCCCGGTACACGGTCAGGTACGCGTACAACGTCGGCCCTGACGCCGGGTCGCTCTCCTCGACCGCGCGGTCGTTCGTGGTCAGGCCCTCCGCGTACACCGGTGAGAGCTGGTAGGCCGTCGACACGTCGATCGGCGGCGCCACCCGCATCGGCCCGACCTGATAGCCCGCGACGGTGAACGTGAACGGGGGCGGCGCCGACACCGGCAGAGCCAGTGCGGCGGCGGTCTCCTGCGCAGGCGTAGTGGTGCCGCCCTGCGCGACTACCGTGGCGACGACGCCGAGCACCGCCAGAGCGGCCGTCCCCGACGCCGCCCAGCCTCGCGCGCGGCGGCGCCGCTGCACCCGCTTGCCCTGGGCGACGATCTCCTCAACGCCGTAGCGCGGCGGCGGCTCCGTGGAGACCGCCAGGTCCACTACGTCCTTCACTCGCATCTCTCCACGCTCCCGGTTCCGAAGTTTCGTCGAGGACCATGCCGCCGGCCGCCAGGGCCGCCCGTAGGTTGGCGAGGCCGCGGCTCGTCTGGCTGCGCACCGTCGGGGCTCGCACGCCGAGCACCTCCGCGGCCTCCTCGGCCGTCAGGTCGAGGTAGTAGCGGAGCACCAGCACCGCCCGCTGCCGGGCCGGCACGGCACGCAGCGCCGCCCGGACCCGCAGGCCCTCGTCCGTCTCGCCGATGGGGTCGGACGCGGCCACGTCGGGCAGCGCGTCGCCGGCCGACCGTTCCCGGCGCCACCACGGCCGCCGGGTCTCGTCGATCGCCGCGCGGACCACCATGGTCTTCGCGTACAGGTCCGGCCGGTCGAGCCGTCCCCACCGCGGGTAGAGCTTCGCCAGGGCGTTGGCCACCGCGTCCTCCGCGGCGTGCCAGTCCCCGCACGTGACGTACGCGAGCTTCCGGAGCGCCGTCATGCGCGACGCCACGAACTCGCGGAACCCGTCCTCGTCAGCTGGTTTCACCCGGCCGCTCCCTCCGACACCGAATAGAACGGTTGCCGGCACCTCGAGCGATGCACGGGATCCGCGTGATGTCAGTGGGAGTGCACCGCCGACCGGTAACCGGCAGGTGAATCGCCGGTTACGCGCTTGAACGCCACGCTCAGTGCGCTCTCCGATCCGTAACCGACGTCACGCGCGATGCTGGCCAGCGTGCCGTCGCCGCGGCGCAGGCGGTCGGCCGCCAGTTCGATGCGCCAGCCGGTCAGGTAGTCGAGCGGGCCCTTGCCGATGACCCGCCGGAACCGGCCCGCGAGCGTCGACCGCGATACCGCGGCGGCCTCGGCCAGGGCCTCGACCGTCCACCGGTCGGCCGGGCGGGCGTGCATCGCCCGCAGCGCCGGGCCGACCACCGGGTCCGTGAGGCCCGCCAGCCAGCCGGTCGCGGCCGCGTCCGCCGTCGCCAGGTGGAACCGCAGCACCTGGATCAGCATCACCACGGCCAGGTGCTCGGCCACGAGCGTCGCGCCGATCCGCGCCCGCCGCACCTCGCCGTCGATCCGGTCGATCGCCCAGTGCACGGCGTCCGCTTCGACGGTTTCCGCGGGTACGTGGATGACCGGCGGCAGCCCGTCGAGGAGCAGCGCCCGCGCCCGGTGCAGGAAGCTGAACCGGCCGCCGAGCAGCGTGACCTCGTCGGCGGTCCCGACCCGCGCGATGCCGTCCGTCGCGACCGCGAACACCGGGTCGGCCGGCTCCAACGGGACGTCGGCGGCGCTGGCCAGGGCGAACGGCACGGGGCGGGTGAGCAGGAAGCAGTCGCCCGTGGCCAGCGGGATCGGGTCGGACACGCCCTCGACCATGAGTACGCAGCGGCCGCGGCGCACGGCGTTGAACTTGACCCCGTCGAGCGGGTTGAACCGCAGGCCCCACCGCCCGCCGGCGACCATCCCGGTTGACAGGTGGCCGGTGGCGCCGATCAGGGTGAGGACATCTTCCAATGGATCCATGGTTGGACGCTCGCTAAAGAAGGCTGCACGCTGAACTATTCATCGTCCGACTTTCGCTTCATAGCCTAGCGGGCATGACTGAGTTCGATGTGCGTACCACCGCAGCTGAAATCCTCTCCGGCGTCGACCTGCGCGGCCGTCGCATGATCGTGACCGGCGGTGCCTCCGGCATCGGTGTCGAGACCGTGCGGGCGCTCGCCCAGGCCGGCGCCGAGGTTACGGTCGCCACCCGCAACCCCGCCGACGCGAAGCCGCTGATCGACGACGTCGCGACGCGGCCCGGCGCCGGTCGCGTCCTCGCCGAGCGGCTCGACCTCGCCGACCTTGCCTCCGTCGCCGCGTTCGTCGCCGGCTGGGACGGCCCCCTCGACGCCCTCGTCGCGAACGCCGGGATCATGGCGCTCCCGACCCGCCACCTGACGCCCGCCGGCTGGGAACTCCAGTTGGCCACCAACTACCTGGGCCACTTCGCGCTGGCGTACGGGCTGCACGACGCCCTCGCCGCCGCCGGATCGGCCCGGGTCGTCACGGTCAGCTCCGGCGCCCAACTGTCGTGGCCGATGGACTTCGAGGACCCGCACTTCGACCGCCGGCCGTACGAAGGCTGGGCCGCCTACGGCCAGTCGAAGACGGCCGACGTGCTGCTGGCCGTCGGGATCGCCCGGCGCTGGGCGGCGGACGGCATCGTGGCCAACTCGCTCGCGCCTGGCGTGATCCACACCAAGCTGCAGCGGCACATCGACCGGGCGACCATGATCGAGTTCGGTGCGATGGACGAGGACGGCGGCCTGCTGGTGCCCGACCACTACAAGACGCCGGAGCAGGGCGCCTCGACCACGGTGCTGCTGGCCGCGTCGCCGACGGTGGCCGGGGTGACCGGGCGGTACTTCGAGGACAACCGGGAGGCGCCGGTCGTACCCGGTGGACCGGGTACGGAGCATGGTGTGGCCGCGCACGCCATGGACCCGGACGCCGCCGACCGCCTGTGGGAGCTGGGCCTGCCGATGATCCGGTGACCCGGCGTCGGCTAGCGTGCCGGGGTGCCCGCTGTCGAGGTCCGGATCCTGGGCGCCATCGAGATCGTGGCTGGTGGCGAGGTCGCGGCCATGTCCAGCGCGCGGGCGCGGACGGTGCTCGCCGCCCTCGCGCTGCGGCCGGGCGTGCTGGTGCACAGCGACGACCTGGTCGACATGGCCTGGGGTGGCACGCCGCCGCGGACGGCGCCGAACCAGCTGCAGATCGCGGTGCACCGGATCCGCCGGGCGTTCGCGCCGGCCGGCGTCGACCCGCAGGCGCTGCTCGTCACGCAGCCGGCCGGCTGCCGGGAGGACCACAAGTCGGTGGCTCGGGGCTGTGCTGCCGCACCCGCGCGCTCGTCCGATCGGGTC
>NZ_JBFAIU010000135.1:0-19038 GCF_040654855.1 Asanoa sp. NPDC050611 | reverse complement strand
CATCGAGGTCGACTCCATTGTCGACCTGCGAAAGACCGTCCAGGGCCCGCTCGTCGTCGGGCGCGTGCTGACCGTCGAGGAGCTGACCGGCTTCAGCCCGCCGGTCACGCCGGTCCAGCCGCGACCGTAGTACGGGATGCCGACGACCAGCTTGTCGCGCGGCGCGCCGCGGTCCCGCCAGGCGTCGATGGTGGTCTCGATCGAGAACGTCGGCCCGGGCGCCCCGGCCGGGATCCGCAGCGCCGACTGCTGGTTGGCGGTCGCCTCCCAGGTGCCGTGGAAGTCGTACCCCTGGACGGTCGCGAAGTCCAGGTTCTTCATCACCTTGGTGACCTCGTACCCGGCGTCGATGTTCGTGGGGTTCGCCGGGAGGAAGGCGCTGAGCTCGAAGTGCTTCCGCTGGGTCCGGCCGTACGCGTCGAGCTGCTTGCGGAACTCGGCGACCAGCTTCGTGAAGTTCTGCTTGTCCTCGGGCCGGTAGACCGTGTCCACGTCGCCGGGCGCGCCCGGCCACTCCCAGTCGAGGTCGATGCCGTCGAAGACACCGTGCAGGGTGCCCGGCCCGCCGGCGCTGCCGTCGGGGTTGGGCAGGTTGCCCTTGAGGTAGAGGTCGATGCAGGAGCTGACGAAGGCCTTGCGGGACGCGTCGGTCAGCGCGGCGTCGGAGAAGTGCGTCGACCAGGACCAGCCGCCGAGCGAGATCAGCACCTTGAGCTTCGGGTACTTGACCTTGAGCTTCTGCAGCTGGCCGAAGTTGCCGTTGAGCGGCTCGCCCCAGTTGTCGGCGACGCCGTCGACGCTCTCCTCGGCCGGCACGGTCCGCTGGTAGTCGGCCCAGGAGTCACCCTCGGGCGCGGCACCGTCCACATAGCACTTACCGTCGGGGCTGACGTTGCCGAACGCGTAGTTGAGGTGCGTCAACCGCGCGGCGGCGCCGGAGGTGTCGAGCTTCTTGACCGGGAACGCCCGGCCGTAGATGCCCCACTGGGTGAAGTAGCCGACCTGGCGGAAACTCTGGCCTTGCCGTTCGGTCGCCGCGGCCGGCGCTGCGCCGGCGGCGGTGACGAGGAGCGTTGCTACGGCCGCCACGGCGGCGAATCTGCGCATCTGGACTCCTGTCCGTGTCCGGGAAAAAAACAGTAAGGCTTCTTTCCTGTTGCGGTGCGCAAAACGTAGGCTGTCGATCCGAGGCGCGTCAAGGAGTACGCGGGTCAGGGCGCTATAAGGTGCGAAGATGGCGTACGACGCCCGCGCGGAGAGCCTGCGCCTGATCGCGGAAGGGTTGCCGGACGGGCCCGTTCGGCTGAGCCGCCGCCACCGGTTCTCGCCCGTCGCCGTGGACGTCGCCGACGACGCGGCGGCACCCTGGTTCGTCCGCCGCGGCGTGGGATGTTTCTGGGACGAGATCCATCTCCTGGTACGCGTCCCGGACGGCTGGCGCCGGCTCGGCGGGGGCGGTGGCAGCTCCGGCGGTCCATGGTCGACGGACGAGTTCGAGCGGGCCCGCCACCTGTTGCCGCCCGGCGGGATCGAGGTGGGCGGCGGCTCGTCCGTCGTCCGTGACGGGGGCGGGCGCTGGCCGTGGAGCGACCGGTGGATCCGGTCCGCGCAGCTGCTCGTGGGGCCGTCCGTGACGGAGGTCGTCATCGAGGGACGCCGGCGGCCTGTGCCGTACCACGGTCGTCTCGTGGTGGTGTGGACAGCGCGCCGCCCGCCGCGGGTATCGGCCCGCGACGCCACCGGCCGGGAGATCGGGAGAGCTTCGCCGGAGCCTTGAGCGCCGGTTACCGTCTGCTGCGGTGTGGCCTGGTGTGCACGACGAAGACGACAGCCGCGAGAAATGCCACCAGCACGGCGAACAGGCACGGGCACAACAGAAGCAGAAAGCCAAACCCTTTCACGGCGCGCAGCGTAAACCGGACGATCTTGCACCCAGCGGGTGCTCTTCCGAAAGGTGACGAACGACGGCCACGATGGTCTCCGTGGCGCACGAACCGAGACCGGTCGTCGCGGTCAACGGGGCCGGCTACGCGACCCGGTAGCGCACGTGGGTCGCGCTGCCGGTGGCCGAGTCGGTCTGGATCAGTTCCGCGTGCGAGTCCGCGAACAACGGTGTGCCGCCGCCCAGCAGGATCGGGGCCAGGTGCAGGTGCAGCTCGTCGAGCAGGCCCGCGGCGAGCAGTTGGCGGGCCACGTCCGGGCCGAGCACGAGGACGTCTTTGTCGCCCGCGGCCGCGCGGGCCCGCCGGACCGCGGACTCCAGCCCGTCGAAGGCGAACGTGCCGCCGTTGTCGCCCACCAGGTCCGCGCGCACGCGGTGCGTGACCACGAAGCTCGGCACGCCGGGCCATGGCGTCCCGCCCCACGGCTTGAGGCCGAGGTCGAACGTACGCCGGCCGATGACCGCGGCTCCGACGCGCGCGTCCGTCGCAGCGCGGACCGCGACGTCGGTCGCCATCCACTCGTGCAGCCGCTCGCCGCCGTCGCCCATCGGCTCCTCGGGCCGCACCCGCGGACCCGCGGCGAAGCCGTCCAGGGACACCGACACGTCCAGTACCACCTTGCCCATCGCGGGCCTCCTCGGTCTCGTCGACGCCACCGTCCGGCGCCGTCACGTGAACGTCGGAGCCGTCCGGACGGTTTCGACCGCGCGCGAGCTTCGCTCGGCCGGGCCGGCCATCCCGGAGTCGCCGGGATCCGTGGGCGGAGCCGCCCGTGGCTGGTGCCGATCCCGGGCACCCGGCGGCTGTCCCGCCTGGACGAGAACGTCGGGGCGACCGCGCTGAGCCTGTCGGACGACGACATGACCGCCCTGAGCGAGGCCGCCAGGCGGGTGCCGTACGGCGTCAGACGCAGTCCCAGAAGAAGCGGCCTTCGCGGCGGTCCGGAGAGAGGAAGCCGTATCCGGTCCCTCCGCCGAAGTTGAGGGCGTAGGGGTCATCGGGTCCCTGGCCTTCTCCGCCGTCGAGCTGGAAGTGGAACAGCCAGTCGGCCGGTACGTCCTCAAGATCGGGTTGCCACAGGTGGACCTTGCCGCCGACGTAGCTGTAGGACGGCAGCGCGTCGGCGTCTTCGTCGACAGCGTCGGGGAGGTCCAGCGGTACGCCTGCCCGTTCGGCCTCCTGGCGTGCGATATCCGCATCCAGGGTCGCCTCGGCGGCTGGGTCCGGTGGGACCAGGTCCACGGCGAGTTCGACGCCGACGTGCTCGTCCCATGTCGTGCCCCGTCGCCACAGGGACGGACCGGTGGCCGTGTCGGTCGTGACGATGAAGGGTGGGATGCGACCGCCGGGTTGAACCAGGAGTGCGTTCTCGCCAGCCTCGGCGTCGAAAGTCTGGGCCATGCACCGGGGATCGTCGGTGATGAACAGGTAGGCGAGACTCATCGGTTCACCGGGGACGGGGATCTGGCCGACGAACATCATGGGCGTTCCCAGGCTGCGAGACAGCGGCCAGGTGGGTGGCCCCAGCCACACGGGTTGGCCGCCCAGCTTCGCTTGCGGGGCACGGACGGGCGCATCGACCGGTCGCAGCCGCATCTGCAATCGGGGAAGCAGCCAGGCATCGCCGGGGCCGTCGCAGTCCGGCTGGATAGTGACGGGGACCGGCGGCACTCCACTCATCAGGCGATGCTAGTCAGTGGTCAACGCCGGTCCACGGCGCACCGTCCGGCGCACCGGCGACTCGCCCGTCACCTGGGGTCAGGGCCGGTTGTGGAGGAACCAGGCCGGGCCGCCCGGCAGCGCGGCGGCCAGCTCCCATCGGGCCATCGACAGGTTGCCCGCCAGGCCGAGGATCTGACCGGCGGCCGCCCAGGCGTCGTCTCCCGGTGCGGGTGGACGCTCGACCGTGAACTGGAGCATCGTCCCCCAGCTGGCGACCGGGCGGGCGTCCCAGCGGCGGTGCCATTGCCACAGCACGGCGGCCAGCTCCCGCGTGTTCTGCTCGGCGCCGTGGAAACTGATCCATCGTGCGGCGAGCCACGGATCGGCGGCCGGCAACAACGCCAGCGTGACGCTGGACGGGGTGAACCAGTAGTCGGTTCGGACCACGTACCCGACCCTGTCCCGGACCCGCGCGGCGAGTGCGGGGTCGGCCAGGACACGGTCGTAGACCCACCGTTCCAGCTCGCGGCCCGTCGACGGCACCGGCGCCCGCAGGAGGACGTCTTCGCCCAGTTCGATGCCGTGATAGCCGCGCGCGTAGTTGGGCACCTCGTCGACGGTTTCGGGGCCGTCCTCGCCCGACCAGTGCTCGAAACGGGTCCATGGGTCCACGGTGCGGGCCGCGGCGTCCAGTGCCGCCAACTCCTGCTGTCCCGGCTGCCGGGGATCGGGCTCCGGCCGAGGGACGCAGTCGCTCCACTCGTCGGCGACGAGCAGGGGCCACCGACCCGTGACCGCGATCAGCGCGTGCGCCGCCTGCCACGTCTCGAGCACCTCGGTCGGCTCGACGTCGGCGATCAGGACCGTGCCGGCCGGCCCGTGCGCAGCCGGCAGACCGCCCAGGAAACCACCCTCGAACGCGGCCTCGATGTCCTCCAGGTCCGTCATCACGGGCCGAGCTTCCCAGGCCGCGCACGACAGGACAAACCCGTCAGTCGGCGATCGCGTCGATCGCCTTGACGTCCGTGGGGGAGAGGGTCAGTGACGCGGCGGCCAGGTTGCTGCGTTGGCGTGCGCCGTCCGCCGAGCGGGGGATCGCCACCACGTCATGGGCCAGGTGCCACGCGATCACGACCTCCGACACGGGTACGCCGTGCGCCTCGGCAACCGCGCGCAACGCTGGATGGTTCAGGGCCGTCCGGCGCAGCGGGCTGTAGCCCTCCACCACCACGCCCCGCGCCGCGAACTCCGCGAGCAACCCGGGCGAGTGCAGCGACGGGCTGTACGGGATCTGGTTGACCGCCGGCGCCTCGCCCGTCGCCGCGACCAGTTCGTCGATCTGCGCCGGCGAATAGTTGGACACGCCGACCGCCCGGACCAACCCCTCGTCCCGCGCCGCCAGCAGGGCCTGCCACGACGGGACGCCCGCCCCGCCACCGATCGGCCAGTGGATCAGCCACAGGTCGAGCCGGTCCACGCCCAGGGCGCGCAGGCTCGCCGCCAGCACCGAAGGCTCCCGCCCCGCGTCCTCCGGGCGCAGCTTCGTCGTCACGAACGCCTCGACGCCCGACGAGTGCAGGGCGGCACCGACCTCGTGCTCGTTGCCGTACGCCGTCGCCGTGTCGATGAGGCGGTAGCCGAGCTCCAACGCATGGAGCACGGCGCGACCGCCGCCCGCGCCGTGCAGGCCCGCCGTGCCCAGCCCGATCATCGGCATCAGCACGCCGGGGGCTATCTCGATCTCCCGCATACCTACAGCTTGACGCGGGCCCAGGTGAACGGCGACGCCCACCGCGGATCTTCCCGGGCGTACGCCTGGAACGCCTCGACCACCTCGTCGATCGTCCCCACCGACGTGCCCTCCTGGGTTTCGTCACCGCCCGCGCGGCGTTCCAGGGCGTAGTAGTCGGCCTTGACCGCCACCTGCAGGAACGTGTCGTCGGCGCGCTCGAGGATGACGAACCAGTTGTCGATGGTCAGCGCCCGCACCGCCGCCGCGATCTGGGCGGGTGAGGGGTCGGGCGTCTGCGCGCCGTCCGCGGCGACCAGGGTCATGGGGGCAGTCATGCGTGGCAGTATGCCCCCCGCGGCAAAACCGTCCACAGTGACAGAACAGGTCAGGAGCGACGGCGGGCCCGCGTACGCGCGGACAGGGCCTCGTTGAGCCGCGTCAGCAGCGTCGCCAGCTCGGCCCGGTCGCGGTCGGACCAGTCCGCCAGCATCTCGTCGTAGACCTCGGCCCGGGCGCTGCGGACAACGGACATTCGACGCAAGCCGGCCGCAGTTGCCGACACCAGCGTGCCCCGGCCGTCGCTGGGGTCCGCCTCGCGGGCGATGAGTCCGTCGCGCTCCATGGCGCCGACCTGGCGGGTCACGGTCGAGCCGTCGAGGTTGAGCCGCGCGGCGAGCGCCGAGACGTTCTGCGGGCCGGCCTCGTCGAGGTGCCGCAGGATCACGTACGCCGCCCGGTCGAGGGACCGGTGCGCCTCGACGGGGATGGCGCGGCGCGTGGCCTCGCCGAAGCGCATCAGCAGCGCGACCTCGGTCTCGATCCGGCCGATGACGGACTCGTCCGCGTTCATGACTGTACGTTACAGGCGCCGGACGACGCGAAATCGCGCGCTGTCACGCGTCCGGGGACACGCCACAGCGATTCTGTCCGTACCCGGCGCAGCGGGTCTACAGTGGATGGGACCCCTCTTTTTGTGTGAAACGGTGGCGCTTGGCCGTTTTGCGGTGCACAGTGATCCCATGAGCGACAGCGGACGTGGGACGGAGTACTTCTGGTGCACCCGTCACCACAGGGTCGAGACCGAAGCTGACGTGTGCCCCGCCAGGTACGTCCTCGGTCCCTACCGGTCCAAGGCCGACGCCGAGCACGCCCTGCAAACCGTGCAGGAGCGCAACGAGGTGTGGGACGAAGAGGACCGCCGCTGGGCAGGGGAGGAGAGGTAGGCGCCGCGGCAACCGTCACGGCGAGCAGCTCCGCGGTCTCCGCGACGGAGCCGGACCCGACGCACGTCTCGCAAGGAGGAAACCACCATGGCCGAAGCGTCGAAGGCCAAGAAACCAAGGGCCGCGACACGCGCGGCGGCGGCGAAGAGGACCACCACGGCCAAGCGCACGAGCGCGGCGTCCCGCGCCTCGGGCACCGCCCGGAAGACCGTTTCGGCTCAGACGCCGGCGCGTAGGACGGTCACCAGCAAGGCCACCGCCAAGAAGGCGCCCGCGAAACGGGCGACGGCGAAGAAGACCACCGCTCGGAAGACCTCGCCCGCGAAGCGTTCCACCGCGACCAAGAAGGCGACGACCGCGAAGCGGACCACCGCCGCCAAGCGGACCACGGCGAAGCGGACCACGGCGAAGCGGACGACGGCCAAGAAGGCCACCGCGCGCAAGACCACCACGGCCCGCAAGACCGCCGCCAAGAAGACCACGACGCGCCCCACGGCGCGTAAGGCGGCCACCAAGGCCCCGGCGAAGCGGGCCACCGCCAAGAAGACCGCGGCCAAGAAGACCACGGCGAAGAAGACCGCCGCGGCCCGCAAGACGGCCACCAAGCGGGCGACCACCGCCAAGACGGCCGCGAAGCGCGCGCCGGCGAAGCGGACAACCGCGAAGAAGGCGCCCGCGAAGCGGACCGCCGCCAAGAAGACCACGACCGCCCGCAAGACGGCGGCCAAGCGGACCACCACGGCCCGCAAGAGCACGGTCCGCAAGGCAGCGAGCCCGCGTAAGTCGACCGCACGCCGGTCCACGCGCTGACAGTCCGAAATATAAGCAGAAATTGCGACCCGAAGCGGGGCGCTCGGGGGCTGGTATGAAGTACCGGTGGTGACCCGACGCGTCCGAGCGCCCCACTTCGACTTCGCCGCGCTGCGCCGCGAGCTGGACCTGCCCGACAGGTTCCCGCCCGAGGCGCAGCGTGCGGCGGACGAGGCCGCGCGAACAGAGCTGAGCGACCGGCCCGACCGCACCGACATCCCGTTCGTCACGATCGACCCGATCGGGTCCCGCGACCTCGACCAGGCGATGTGCTTGTCCCGCCGCCCGGGTGGCTACCGCGTCCACTACGCGATCGCAGACGTGGCGGCGTTCGTGCGTCCGGGCGGCGCGCTGGAGGCCGAGACCTGGCGCCGCGGACAGACGATCTACCTGCCGGACGGGAACGTCCCGCTGCACCCGGTCGCGCTCAGCGAGGGCGCCGCGAGCCTGTTGCCGGAGCGCACCCGGGCCGCGGTGCTGTGGACCATCGACCTCGACCAGGACGGCGCCACCGTCGAGACACGCGTCGAGCGCGCCCTGGTACGCAGCCGCCAACAGCTCGACTACGACACCGTCCAGGGCCAGTTCGCGGCGGGCACCGCGGCCGAGCCGATCGCCCTGCTGCCCGAGATCGGCACGCTGCTCACCGAGCGCGGCCTGGACCGGGGCGCGATCAACCTGCCGCTGCCCGAACAGGAGATCGAACGCGACGGCGCCGGCTACCGCCTCGTGCTCCGCGCGCCGCTGCCGGCCGAGCAGCACAACGCGCAGATCTCGCTGCTGACCGGCGTGGCCGCCGCCGGCATCATGCTCGCCGGCCGGGTCGGCCTGCTGCGCACCATGCCGCCGCCCGAGAGCGCGGCTGTCGACCGGCTGCGCGCCGCCGCGCACGCGCTCGGCATCGCCTGGCCGGCCGGCACGCCCGTCGGCCGGGTGATCGCCGCCGTCGACGCCGCCGACCCGCGCGGCGCCGCGTTCCTCGACGCCGCGGCCGAGCTCATGCGCGGCGCCGGCTACACGGCCTTCGACGGCGACCTGCCGGAGCAGTCCGGCCACGGCGGCGTGGCGGCGCCGTACGCCCACGTCACAGCCCCGCTGCGCCGCCTGGCCGACCGGTACGCCACCGAGGTGTGCCTGGCTCTCACGAGCGGCCAGGAGCCGCCACAGTGGGCCCGGGAGAGCCTGCCGAAGCTGCCCAAGGTGATGAGTGGCACCGACCGCGTCGCCGGCGCGGCGGCCCGGGGCGCGGTCGACCTGACCGAGGCCGTCCTGCTGGCGCACCGGATCGGCGAGGAGTTCGACGCGGCCGTCGTCGACGTCGACTCGCCCCGGCGCACGGCACCGGCCCCCGCGAACGGCGCCGACGGCCGCCAGCCGGGCGGCACCGTCGCGCTCGACGAGCCGCCGGTGCGCGCCCGGTGCACGGGCGACCTCCCGCTCGGGGAGCGCGTCCGGGTGACGCTGGTCACCGCCGACCCGGTCAAGCGGACGGTGCAGTTCCAGCGGAAGTGACGCCGCGGGCGATCTTTTGCGACGATGCCCGTATGGCCTACGACCCCAGCACGCTTCCGGACGTGTCCGGCTTGACCGTCGCCATCATCGGCGGCACCGGCGACCAGGGCCGGGGCCTGGCCTACCGGCTCGCCCGGGCCGGCCAGCACGTGCTGATCGGCTCCCGCCAGCAGGCCCGCGCGACCGCCTCGGCGGCCGAGATCTCCGCGCTGCCCGGCGTCACCCGCGCGGTCGAGGGCGGCGCCAACGCCGACGTGGCCGCGGCCGCCGACCTGACGATCATCGCCGTGCCGTGGGCCGGACACCACGACACCGTGGCCGCGCTGCGCCACCCGCTGGCCGGCAAGCTGGTCGTCGACTGCGTCAACCCGCTGGGCTTCGACAGCCACGGGCCGTTCCCGCTGCACGTCGAGGAGGGCAGCGCCGCACAGCAGGCCGCGGCCCTGCTGCCGGAGTCGACGGTCGCCGCCGCGTTCAACCACGTGAGCGCGCCGCTGCTCGCGGACCCCGCCGTCGAGAAGATGGAGCTCGACGTGCTGATCTGTGCCGAGGACCGGCACCTCGCGGCCGTGGTGGCCGCGCTGGCGGCGCGGATCCCCGGGATGCGCGGCATCTACGCCGGCCGCCTGCGCAACGCACACCAGGTCGAGGCGCTCACCGCCAACCTCATCGCGATCAACCGGCGCTACAAGGCGCACGCCGGGTTCCGGGTGACCGACGTCTGAACGACGACCTCGGCACGCCCGTCCCGCTGCCCGGCCCACCGCGCCGGGTCGTCTCGCTCGTGCCGTCGCTGACCGAGGCGGTCGCCCGCACCGTGCCGGACGTGCTGGTCGGTGCCACCGACTGGTGCGTGGAGCCGGCCGGGCTCGACGTGCTCCGGGTGGGCGGCACCAAATATCCCGACCTCGACAAGGTCAGGGCAGCTCTACCCGATCTCGTGCTCGCCAACGCGGAGGAGAACCGCCGGGAGGACGTCATGGCGCTCCGCGCGCGGGGCGTGTCGGTATGGGTGACCTATCCGCGGACCCTGGACGCGGCGCTGACCTCGCTGCGACACCTGCTGGCGGCACTCGGAAGCGCGGAACCGGGCTGGTTGCGCGCCGCCCGCACCGCCTGGTCAGAGCCTTTCACGGGGGTACGCCGCCGCGCAGTGGTCCCGGTCTGGCGGCGCCCCTGGGTGGTGCTGGGCGCCGACACGTTCGCCGGCGACCTGCTGGCCCGCCTGGGTGTGGACAACGTCTACGCGACCGCCGCCGAGCGTTATCCGCGCCCGCTGCTGGCCGAACTGCGCGCGGCGGGCGCGGACCTGGTCGTGCTGCCTGACGAGCCGTACGCGTTCACCGCGGACGACGGCCCGGAGGCGTTCCCCGGGCTGCCGTCCGCGCTGGTCAGCGGCCGGCACCTGACCTGGTACGGCCCGTCGCTGGCCGAGGCCCGGGAACGCCTAGAAGCTGTGCTCTGAGCTGGGGAACTGCCCGCCCCGCACCTCGTCGCCGAACTGGGTCGCGGCCTCCATGAGCGTGCCGTGCAGGTCGGCGTACCGCTTGACGAACCGCGGCAGCTTGCCCGTGCGCAGGCCGACCATGTCCTGCCAGACCAGCACCTGGGCGTCGGTCTCGGGCCCGGCGCCGATGCCGATCGTCGGCACGGCGATCTCGTTGGTGATCCGCTTGGCGACGTGCGCGGGCACCATCTCCAGCACCACGGCGAACGCGCCGGCCTCGGCCACCGCGTGGGCGTCCGCGATCACCTCCTCGGCCGCGTCGCCCCGGCCCTGCACCCGGTAGCCGCCGAGCGTGTGCTCGCTCTGCGGCGTGAACCCGATGTGCGCCATGACGGGGATCCCGGCCGCGGTGATCGCCTCGATCTGGGCGGCGGTCCGCCGGCCGCCCTCCAGCTTGACGGCGTGGCAGCCGCCCTCCTTCATGAACCGGACGGCCGTACGCAGGGCCTGGGTGGGCCCTTCCTCGTAGGAGCCGAACGGCAGGTCGCCCACGACCAGGGCCCGCTTGGTGGCCCGGACCACGGCCCGCACGAGCGGCAGGAGCTCCTCGGCGGTCACCGACAGCGTGGTCTCGTAGCCGAACACGTTGTTGGCGGCCGAGTCACCGACGAGCAGCACGGGGATGCCGGCCTCGTCGAAGATCGCGGCCGTGTACTGGTCGTACGCGGTCAGCATGGGCCACTTCTCACCGCGCTCCTTGGCGGCGATCAGCTCCCGGGTGCGGACGCGGCGGTTGGGGGGCCCACCGTAGAGGGACGGTTGCTCCGACATAGCAGCTCTCCTCTCGCCTCAAGGCCGCACCGATGCGGTCCCTGGGCACCCTCCGATGGTCCCACCGGATCAGGCCGGGGGAGAGACGAGCGTGGAATCTTTCACACGTCGGGCTGTGCTGGTTCGCGCCAGCGGTTGGTGATCGGGAGGCGGCGGTCGCGGCCGAATGCCTTGATCGAGATCTTGGTGCCCGGTGCCGACTGGCGGCGCTTGTATTCCGCCAGGTCGACCATGCGCAGTATCCGGTCGACCAGTTCCGGGTCGTGGCCCGCGGCGACCAGGTCCGCGCGGCCCTTGTCGCCGTCGACGTAGGACAGCAGGATCGCGTCGAGCTCCGCGTAGTCCGGCAGCGAGTCCGTGTCGAGCTGGCCCGGGCGCAGCTCGGCGCTCGGCAGCTTGGCGATCGAGTTCTCCGGGATCGGCGGTTCCTCGCCGATCCGCAGCGCCTCGTCGTTGCGCCAGCGCGCCAGTTTCCAGACCAGCGTCTTCGGCACGTCCTTGAGCGGGTTGAAGCCGCCGACCGAGTCGCCGTAGAGGGTCGAGTAGCCGACGGCCAGCTCGCTCTTGTTGCCCGTGGTCAGGACCAGCGGGCCCTCCTGGTTGGAGATCGACATCAGGATCACGCCGCGGACCCGGGCCTGCAGGTTCTCCAGCGCCAGGCCCGAGAGGGACATGGTCGCGAGGAAGCTGTCGACCATCGGCTGGATCTCGTGCACCCGCAGCTCGAGCCCGGTCCGCTTGGCCATCTCGGCGGCGTCCTCGCGGGAGTGCGCCGACGAGTTGTGGCTCGGCATCGACACGGCGATCACGTCCGCGGGGCCGAGCGCGTCGACGGCGATCGCGGCGACCACCGACGAGTCGATGCCGCCGGAGAGGCCGAAGGCCACCTTCCCGAAGCCGTTCTTGCGGACGTAGTCGCGCAGGCCCAGCACCAGCGCCTGCCAGACCTCGGCCTCGTCGGCGAGCCGTGGCGCCTGACCGCCCTGCACCGGTGTCTCGTCCAGCGCCGGTCGGGGGTCGGAGAGGTGCACCCGCTGGATGCCCATCTCGTCGCCGCCCATCTCGCCCCGGACCGGGCCGGCGGCCGGCGGCTCCGAGGGCGGTGGGGGCAGCAGCCCCAGCGGCAGGTCGAGGTCGTGGACCAGCAGGTGCTCGGCCATCTGCGGCGCCCGGGCCAGCACCTCGCCGGCCGCCGTGCAGATCATCGAGTCGCCGTCGAAGACCAGCTCGTCCTGGCCGCCGACCATGTTCAGGTAGGCCACCGTGGCACCTGCCTCGGCGGCCCGCCGGCGCACCAGGGCCAGCCGGGTGTCGTCCTTGTGCAGCTCGAACGGCGAGCCGTTGACGGTGAGCACCAGGCTCACCCCGGCGCGGCGGGCGGCCACGAACGGGCCGCCGGTCTGCCACATGTCCTCGCAGATGGTCAGCCCGACGTCGATGCCCTCGATCCGGACCACGACGAGCGTGTCACCGGGTACGAAATAGCGGTCCTCGTCGAAGACGCCGTAGTTGGGGAGATGGTGCTTGAAGTAGCGGGCGGCGACCCGGCCCCGATGCAGGACGGCCAGCGCGTTGCGCGGGCCGGCGCTCGGGTCGGTGGCGGCGTTGACCGCGGGCGGACCGTCGGCGTCGAGGTAGCCGACCGCGACCGGGGTGTCGCCGAGGCCGTCCGAGTCGAGGTCGGCGGCCAGCCGCTCGACGGCGGCCCGGGAGGCGGCCAGGAACGACTGCCGGAAGACGAGGTCCTCGACCGGGTAGCCGGTCAGCATCATCTCGGGGAAGACCACGAGGCGGGCGCCCGCGTCCACGGCGGCACGGGTGGTGGACCGGACGATCCCGGAGTTGCCGGACAGATCGCCAACGGTCGGATTCACCTGTGCGAGCGCTATGCGCAACGTGGGCATGGTCCAATCCTTCCACCCGCCGCCACCGGGCACGGGACACCGCAAACCCGCCTGAGCTTCGGCAGCGCCTGGTCCTCCGAACGGCGAGATCAAGACCTAGGAACCGCCCAGGGGCCCCGCATCGGCGGGCATCGTCCTACCGTAACGTTGACGTAACGAGACCGAGCAACACTGGTCGGCTAGCACACATGCAGCTCAAAGGGGTTGGCCGTGGATCGTCAGCAGGAGTTCGTGCTCCGTACGCTGGAAGAGCGTGACATCCGGTTTGTCCGGTTGTGGTTCACCGACGTCCTCGGCACGCTCAAGAGCGTCTCGGTCGCGCCGGCCGAGCTCGAGGCGGCCTTCGACGAGGGCATCGGGTTCGACGGCTCGGCGATCGAGGGCTTCGCCCGGGTCTTCGAGTCCGACATGATCGCCATGCCCGACCCGACGACGTTCCAGGTCTTCCCGTTCGAGGGCGGGGTCAGCGGCGAGAGCGCCCGGATGTTCTGCGACGTCCTGCTGCCCGACCGCACCCCCTCCTGGGCCGACCCCCGGCACGTGCTGCGCCGGGCGCTGTCCCGGGCGGCGGAGAAGGGCTTCACCTTCTACACCCACCCCGAGATCGAGTTCTTCCTGCTGGAGGACGGCCCCAACGACGGGTCGGTGCCCGTCCCGGTGGACGCGGGCGGCTACTTCGACCACACCACCCACGCGGTGGCCCGCGACTTCCGCCGCCAGGCGGTGCTCGCCCTGGAGCGGATCGGCATCTCGGTCGAGTTCAGCCACCACGAGGTCGCTCCCGGCCAGCAGGAGATCGACCTGCGCTACGCGGACGCGCTGACCACCGCCGACAACGTGATGACGTTCCGGCACGTGGTCAAGGAGGTGGCGCTCAGCCACGGCGTCCAGGCGACCTTCATGCCCAAGCCGTTCACCGACCAGCCCGGCAGCGGGATGCACACCCACCTGTCGCTGTTCGAGGGCGAGCGCAACGCCTTCCACGACGCCTCCGACCCGATGAAGCTGTCGAAGGTCGCCCGCGCGTTCATCGCCGGCCTGCTCGTGCACGCCCGCGAATACACCGCCGTCACCAACCAGTGGGTCAACTCCTACAAGCGGCTGTTCCCACAGGCACTGCCGGACCGGATCACCGAGTCACCGGCGTACGTGTGCTGGGGTCACCTCAACCGCTCGGCGCTGGTCCGGGTGCCCGCCTACGGCAAGCCGAACTCGGCCCGGGTCGAGGTCCGGTCGATCGACTCCGCCGCGAACCCGTACCTCGCCTTCGCGGTCATGCTCGGTGCCGGCCTGAAGGGCATCGAGGAGGGCTACGAGCTGCCGCCGGGTGCCGAGGACGACGTCTGGGCGCTGTCCAACGCCGAGCGCAAGGCCGCCGGCTACGAGACGCTGCCGGAGAACCTGGCCGAGGCGATCGACGTGATGGCCGGCTCGGAGCTCGTCGCGGAGGTGCTCGGCGAGCACGTCTTCGACTACTTCCTGCGCAACAAGCGGGCCGAGTGGGAGCAGTACCGGCGCGAGGTCACCCCCTACGAGCGCGAGCGCTACCTCGGGGCTCTCTAGATCACTGACATTTGTCACGGTGGCATCGTGACGCGCGGCCCGCGGTCGCGAGCTGTTCACCCGCGAGAGTTTCCGCATGCAGACGGAGACGCTCGCGGCGAGCGAGCACACGGGGACCCGCACTCCGGCGGTACTCATGCGGGGGCTCACCAAGCGGTTCGGCGCGGTCACCGCGGTGAACCAGCTCGACCTGCGGATCGAGCCGGGTGAGGTGGTGGCCTTCCTCGGCCCGAACGGCGCCGGGAAGACCACGACGATCGACATGATGCTCGGCCTGGCCAGGCCCACGGCCGGGACGGTGCAGGTGTACGGCCACACGCCCACCGAGGCGATCGCCCGCGGGCGGATCGCGGCCGTGATGCAGACCGGCGGCCTGCTCAAGGACGTGACGGTCGCCGAGACGGTACGCATGACCGCCTCGTTCTTCAGCCGGACCCGGCCGGTGGCCGAGGTGCTGGAGCGCGCCGGCATCGCGGACATCGCCGACCGCCGGGTGGCCAAGTGCTCCGGCGGCCAGCAGCAGCGGCTGCGGTTCGCGCTGGCGCTGCTGCCCGATCCCGACCTCATGGTGCTGGACGAGCCGACCACGGGGATGGACGTCGAGGGGCGGCGCGACTTCTGGAACGCCATCCGCGCCGACGCCCAGGCCGGCCGCACGGTGCTGTTCGCGACCCATTACCTGGAGGAGGCGGACGCGTACGCCGACCGGATCGTGCTCATCCGCAAGGGGCAGGTGGTCGCGGACGGCACCGCCAGCGAGGTCAAGGCGCTGGCCGCCGGCCGCCAGGTGCGGGCGACCCTGCCGGGCGCGGACGAGGTGCGGCTGGCCGCGCTGCCCGGCGTCGACCGCGCCGAGGTGCGGGGCGAGACCGTGCTGCTGCACACGAACGACTCCGACGGGGTGGCCCGCTACCTGCTCACGCAGACGCCCGCCCGCGACCTGGAGATCACCTCGCGCAACCTCGAAGACGCCTTCCTGGCCCTGACCAGCGGCGAAGACCTGGACCTGGAAGGGGCCCAACGATGACCGCCGCGACCCTGCCGAGCACCGACCGGCGCCCCGCCCTCGGCGGGTTCTCGCTGACGTACCTCAGCCTCGAGATCCGCCGGGTGCTGCGCAACCGCCGCAGCCTGTTCTTCATCCTGGTCATGCCGGCCGTGTTCTTCCTGCTGTTCGGCCTGCCGCAGAAGGGCCAGAACATCGACCAGGCCAACAGCGCGGCGGCCATCGCGTACATCATGATCAGTTTGGCCGTGTACGGCGCGATGACGGCCTCGACGGCGACCGGTGGCGCGGTGGCCGTGGAGCGGGCCCAGGGTTGGAGCCGGCAGCTCCGGCTGACCCCGCTGCGCCCGCCGGCGTACGTGGCGACCAAGGTGCTCTCCGCGCTGTCGCTGAGCCTGCTCGCGGTGATCGTCGAGTTCGTGGTCGGCGCGATCGGCGGTGTCCGGATGCCGGCCGACGTCTGGCTGCTGGCCGGCCTCGGCGCGTGGCTCGGCTCGCTGGTCTTCGCGGCGCTCGGCCTGTTCGTCGGCTACCTGGCCCCGGCGGAGAACGTGATGCAGTTCATGGGCCCGATCCTGGCCCTGCTCGCGCTCTTCGGCGGCCTCTTCGTGCCGCTGGAGGTGCTGCCGCACGTGATGCAGACGATCGCGAAGTTCACGCCGGTGTACGGCGTCGGCTCGATCGCCCGCAGCCCCCTCACGCACGACTTCAGCTGGGTGGCGGTGCTCAACGTGGTGCTCTGGACGGCCGGCCTCGGCCTCGGCGCCGCGCTGCTGTTCCGCCGGGATACCGCCCGCGTCTAGGCGCGGATAGCGTGTCTGACATGACCGCGACGTCCCCGACGACCGGCCCGGCACCCGCCGGGCCGGCGTCGGCCGTTCCGGCGTTGCAGCAGACCAACGTCCCTGGGATGCACACCTACGGGCCGCCGATGCCGCGGCCGAGCCGGTTCTTCCAGCGCGGGTTCGGCTGGATCCTGGGCGCGGTCTGGCTCTTCTATCTCGGGCAGCCGCTCAACACGATCCTGGCGCGGCCGGACGGCTTCGCGAAGTGGTTCAGCCTCGGAGCGCTCATCGCGTTCGGGCTCTCGTACATCCTCGTGTTCCTCTGGACCCGGCGCGTGCACCTGCAGCAGCGCCAACCGCCGCTGCGGGAGGGGCTGGCCTGGCTGGTGGCCACCCTGGCGCTGGGGCTCGCGATGATCCCGGGCGCCGGCGGCGACTGGATGGTCGGCCTGGTCTACATCGCGGCGTCGGCGATCATGGTGTTGCCGCCGCGGGCCGCGGTGCCGGTGGTCGCGGTGATCGCCGCGCAGCCCCTGCTGCTTCCGCAGTTCGTGCCCTCGTGGCGGCACGAGAACGGGCTGTTCTTCTCGATCGTGCTGGCCGCGTTCGCGATGTTCGGCGTGACCCGGATGATCGACCACAACATGCGGCTGACCGCCGCCAACCGGGAGATCGCCCGGCTCGCGGTCGCCGAGGAGCGCGCCCGCGCCGCCCGCGACCTGCACGACATCCTCGGCCACTCGCTGACCGTGATCACCATCAAGGCCGAGCTGGCCGGGCGCCTGATGCCGGTCTCGCCCGAGCGGGCCGAGGCCGAGATCAACGACCTGGAGAAGCTGGCCCGGCAGGCGCTGGCCGACATCCGCGGCACGGTCGGCGCCTACCGCGAGGTCTGCCTCGAGGAGGAGTTGGCCAGCGCCCGGTCGGCGCTGTCGGCCGCGGGCATCGAGGCCCGGCTGCCGCGCGCCGTCGCCGACGTCCCGGAGCCGCGCGGCACGCTGTTCGGCTGGGCGATCCGCGAGGGCGTCACCAACGTCGTCCGGCACAGCGGCGCGACCCGCTGCGTGATCACCGTGCGCCCCGACCAGGTCGAGATCGCCGACAACGGCCGGGGCCCGGCGGCCTCCGGCGCGGGCGGTGGGTCGGGGCTGCGCGGCCTGCGCGAGCGGGCCGAGGCACACGGTGCCCAACTGTCGATCGGGCGGGCCGAGGGAACGGGGTTCGTGCTGCGGGTTAGCGTTCCGGCGTGACGATCCGGGTGCTGCTCGCCGACGACCAGGCCCTCGTCCGCGGCGCGCTCGCGGCCCTGCTGTCGCTCGAGCCCGACCTGGAGGTCGTCGCCGAGGTCGGGCGGGGCGACGAGGTCGTGGCGGCGGCCATGCGGTCCGCGCCGGACGTCGCCCTGCTGGACGTCGAGATGCCCGGCGCGGACGGGATCGCCGCGACGGCGGCGCTGGCGTCGGCCGTGCCCACCTGCCGGGTGCTGGTCGTGACCACGTTCGGGCGACCCGGCTACCTGCGGCGGGCGATGGAGGCGGGTGCCAGTGGCTTCGTCGTGAAGGACACCCCGGCGCGGCAACTGGCGGAGGCGGTCCGCCGGGTGCACGAGGGCCTGCGGGTGGTCGACCCGTCGCTGGCCGCGGAGACGCTGGTGGCGGGCCGCAGCCCGTTGACGGCGCGGGAGACCGATGTGCTGCGCGCGGCCCGCGACGGCGGCACGGTCGCGGACCTGGCGGGGGTCGTACACCTCTCGGAGGGAACGGTCCGCAACCACCTCTCGGCCGCGATCGGCAAGACGGGCGCGCGCACCCGCGCCGAGGCGGTCCGGATCGCGGAGCAGAACGGCTGGTTGTGACCGTGCGGCTCGTCCGATCGGACATAGCCCGGCTTGCATGATCGCGCTATCGTGCCCTTCGACGTCACGACGGTGAAGGAAGGGACGCGCGCGATGTGGGAGGACCTGTTCGTCGGCGCCTGGCACAGCATCGTCTACGGCGCGGTCGGGATCGGCCTGATGGCCGCCGGCTTCATGCTGATCGACATGCTCACCCCGGGCCGCCTGCGCGAGCTGATCTGGGTGCAACGCAACAGCAACGCGGCCCTGCTGCTGTCGGCGAACCAGCTGGGCATAGCGGTCATCGTCTTCACGGCGATCCTGACGAGCTACGACGAGTTCGGCAAGGGCCTGGCCTCGACGGTCCTCTTCGGACTCCTCGGCATCGTCCTGATGGGCCTGGCGTTCCTGGTCCTCGACATGCTGACGCCGGGCAAGCTCGGTGAGATCATCTGCGAGGACCAGCCCCACCCGGCGGCCCGCGTCAGCGCCGCGAGCCACTTCGGCGTGGCCCTGATCGTCGCGGCCTGCATCGCTTAGCCCGAGGCCAGTTCGGTCTCCGACGCGCCGCTGCCCCGCACGGGGACGGCGGCGCTTTCACCCGGGCGCCGCTCCCTGAGCGTTCGCCTCAGCGCGCGAGCTGTCGTTGACGGTGCGCGACTGCTCCGGAGAAGCCGCGCTGTCTGTGGTCACGCCGCACCGCCGCGAGTCGGGTGGCTGCGGTGGGTGCGTTGGTGGTGCGCCGGCCGAGTCGGGTGGCCGCGTGGTGTGCGGTCGTGCTGCGCC
>NZ_JBFAIU010000134.1:0-19091 GCF_040654855.1 Asanoa sp. NPDC050611 | reverse complement strand
GTGTAGGTGAGCGCGGTCCCGGTGAGCAGCAGGTCGCCGACCTCGGGCCGGGTGGCCCGCGGTGCGGCCCGCGCCGCCTGCGCCACCGCACGCACGTCGCCACCCGGCGACGCCATCCGGCCGGCGAACACCGCGGCGGAGAGCGCGTCGAGGTACGTGGCGCGGGACAGCGGCGGGTTCGCGTCGGCCAGCCGCCGCGCGGCGGCCAGCAGCAGCGCGGGCGCGTCGTTGCCCCGGTTGGTGACGAACGCGAGCCGCGCCCGCACGAGGTCGGCGTGGGCCTGTTGCTGGTCGGTGAGCGGCGCGGCCTCGGCGGCGGCCAGCAGCTCCAGCGCCGCGTCGAAGCCGCCGGTCTGCACCTCCGCCGCCGCCGCGGCCAGCGCCCGGCGACCCTGGGGCGCCGGGTCGGCGGTCAGCGCCGCGGCGCGCTGCAGGAACGCCGCCGCGGCGGCCGGGCCGCCCCGGGCCTGCGCCCGCCCGGCCGAGAACTCCAGCTCCGTGGCGACCGCGTCGTCGGGCTGCGGTGCCGCCTCGGCGAGATGCCAGGCGCGGCGGTCCGGGTCGGCCCGGGCGTCCGTGGCGTCCGCGAGGGCCCGGTGCGCCGCCCGTCGCTCCACCGTGGACGCTGCCCGGTAGGCGGCCGACCGGACCAGCGGATGCCGGAACCGGGCCTGCGGACCGTCGTCGACCAGCCCGGCGTCGACCGCCGGGGCCGCGCCGGACGGGTCCACCCCCCAGCCCCGCGCCGCCCGCGTGACCAGCGCGGCGTCCCCTGACGGGTCGGCCGCCATCAGCAACAGCAGTCGCCGCGCCGGGGGCGGCAGCTCGGCCACGCGCCGCCGGAACCGCTCCTCGATCCCGCGGGTCGCCGCCGCCGGCAGCCCGAACCCGCCCGCCAGCTCGGCCGGCGCGATGTCCCGCGGCAGTTCCAGCAGCGCCAGCGGGTTGCCGCGGGCCTCGGCGACGATCTCGTCGCGGACCCGGGTGTCGATCGGCCCGGGCAGCGCGCCGTCGAGCAGCGTGCGGGCCTCCGCGTCCGGCAGCGGGCGCACGTCGAGCGCGGGCAGGCCCGCGAGATCCGGCGGCACGGCGCGGTCGGCGAAGACCAGCCCGACCGACTCCACGGCCAGGCGCCGGGCGACGAACGCGAGCACCTGAGCGGACTCCCGGTCGAGCCATTGCAGGTCGTCGACCAGGCAGAAGAGCGGACGGTCCTCGGCCACCACGGACAACAGGCTCAGCACGGCCAATCCGACCAGGAACCGGTCGGGAGGCGGTCCGGTGCGCAGGCCGAACGTGGTGCCCAGCGCGTCCCGCTGCGGCGCCGGCAGGCGGTCGACCCGGTCCAGCACCGGCGCGCAGAGCTGGTGGACGCCCGCGAACGGCAGCTCCATCTCCGACTGGACGCCGGCGGCACGGGCGACCCGGCCCGGCCCGACGCCCGCCGCCACGTGGTCGAGCAGGGCGGTCTTGCCCACACCGGCCTCACCGTGCACCACCAGCACCCGGCTCGAACCCGCCCGGACGGCCTTGACCAGGTCGTCGATCACCGCGCATTCGGTGCGACGGCCGGTCAGCTCGGCGGACCCGTGCACGAGCCCACGCTACGCCGCACCGGCCGGCCCGACCGGCCACTGGCGGATGCGGGACGCAAATGTTTAACCGCAGGCTTTACGCATTAGCCGTTCAACTGCCGAGGGGCGCCCGATGACCGGATTGCTGAAGGACCAGACCGTGCTCGTGGTCGGCCGGGGCAGCGGCATCGCCCGCGCGGTGACGATCGTCGCCCGCGACGCCGGTGCACAGGTCGTCGCCGCCGGGCGCGACGCGCACGGGCTCGCGGACGCGTACGCCGGCGAACCCGCCATCACCACGGCACCGGTCGACCTCACCGACGAGGCGTCGATCGCCGCGCTGAGCGCGCGCCTGGGCACGGTCGACCACGTGGTGTCGACCGCCTCGGCGCGCGCCCGCGGCCACCTCGCGGACCTCGACCGGGACGCCGTGCGGCGGTCGTTCGACACCAAGGTGATCGGCCCGCTCATGCTCGCCAAGCACCTGGCGCACCAGATCGGGCCGGGCGGGTCGATCACGCTGTTCTCCGGCGTCGCGGCCGCCAAGATCGCGGTGGGCACGCTGGCCGTCGCGATCACCAACGGCGCCGCCGACATCCTGGCCCGCTCGCTCGCGCTGGAACTGGCGCCCATCCGGGTCAACGCGATCTCACCGGGCGTGGTCGACACGGGCGCCTGGGACGACCTCGGCGCGCGCGGCAAGCAGGACTACATCGACACCGTCCGCCGCCGCAACCCCACCGGGAGCATCGGCACCGCGGGCGACATCGCCGACGGCGTGCTGTTCGCGATGACCAGTCCGTTCCTGACCGGCACGACGCTGCGCATCGACGGCGGCGAACCACTCACCTGAGGAGCTCACCATGGGACTTTCCTGGCAGCAGGGACCCCTCTCCGCCCATCCGGTCGGCCGGTTCCTGACACCCGATCCCTTGCCCGAACGCCTGTTGTACGCAGAGCCGCTGCGCCGCCGCCTGCGGGTCAGGTTCGGCGGTGACTGGATCGCCGACAGCGAGGACGTCGTGCTGCTGCACGAGCCGGGTCGCTACCCGGTGGCGTACTTCCCGCCGGCCGACATCGGTGCGGGCGTGCTCGAGCCGGAGGACCACGTCACCGTCCACCGCGACCTCGGCGCGACCGAGTGGTTCAGCGTCCACCGTGGAGGCGCCTCCGCACGCCGGGCCGCCTGGCGGCTGAGCGACCTGCCGTCGTACGCCGGGATGCTCCGGGACCGGGTGGCGTTCGCCTGGCATCCGATGGAGGCGTTCTACGAGGAGGACGAGCGGATCACCGGCCACGCGGCCGACATCTACCACCGCATCGACATCCGGCGCACCTCGCGGCACCTGGTGGTGCGGGACGGGAACCGCGTCGTCGCCGACACCGTCCGGCCCCGCGCGCTCTACGAGTCGGGCTTCGCGCCGCGCTGGTACGTGCCCCGCGACGACATCGACCCGGCCGCGCTCGAGCCCGTGGAACGGCAGACGTTCTGCCCGTACAAGGGGCTCTGCAGCTACTACGACATCGGTGGCCGCTCCCGCGCCGCCTGGTCCTACGAGGAGGCCTGGCCGGAGGTCCACCTCGTGTCGAACTACGTCTCGTTCGAGCCCGACAAGGTCGACGTGTGGCTGGACGGGAAACAGCTCGCGCTCGAACCCGGGCAGAGCGTCGTGCCGCACGGCATCGACCGCGGCTTCGACGTCGACGAGGTCCTCGCACACACCTGAGGAGTGATTCCATGTCCACCTTGCGTGATCGCACCGTCCTGGTCATCGGCCGCGGCAGCGGCATCGCCCGGGCCACCGCACTCGCGGCGCGCGCCGCCGGCGCCAACGTCGTGGTCGCCGGCCGTGACTCCGCCGCGCTCGACGAGGCGTACGCGGACGACACCGGCATCGTGGCCGAGAGCGTCGACCTGACCGACGAAGCGAGCGTCGAGGGGCTGGCCGACCGGCTCGGCCGGGTCGACCACGTCGTCTCGACCGCGTCGGCCCGCGCCCGCGGCACCGTCGGCGACCTCGAGCCGGAGGTCGTGCTGGAGTCGTTCAACACCAAGGCGGTCGGGCCGATCCTGCTCGCCAAGCACTTCGCCGGCCGGATGCCGCAGGACGGCTCGTTCGTCCTGTTCTCCGGCGCCACCGCCGACAAGCCGACCGTCGGGATGCTCGCCGTGGCCGCGACCAACGGTGCCGTCGACGCCATCGCGCGCTCGCTGTCGGTGGAGCTGGCGCCGATCCGCGTCAACGCGATCTCGCCCGGCACCGTCGACACCGGCGCGTACGACGCGCTCGGCACCGACAAGAAGGCGGCGTTGTACGAGCAGCGCCGCACCCACGTACCGGCCCATCGGGTCGGCACGTCCGACGACGTCGCGGAGGCGGTCGTCTTCGCGCTGACCAACACGTTCCTGACCGGAGTCTCGCTCGGCGTCGACGGCGGCGAGCGGCTGGTCTGAGGAGGAGTCATGGTTTCCTGTCATCACCGCTACGCCACCGTCCACGGTCGACAGATGTTCTACCGGGAGGCCGGGCCGCCGGACGCGCCCGCCGTCGTGCTGCTGCACGGCTTCCCGGCCAGCTCGTTCATGTTCCGCGACCTGATCCTGGCGCTGGGCGACCGCTACCACGTGGTCGCGCCGGACCACATCGGGTTCGGCTTCTCGGACGCACCGGGCGTCGACGAGTTCCGCTACACCTTCGACGCGCTCACCGATCACACGGCGCAGCTGCTGACCCAGCTCGGCATCGACCGCTACGCGATCTACGTGCACGACTACGGCGCGCCGATCGGCTGGCGGCTGGCGCTGCGCGACCCGTCCGCGATCACCGCGATCGTCACGCAGAACGGCAACGGCTACGACGCGGGTTTCGTGCCGGACTTCTGGAAGACGGTCTGGGCGTACCAGCAGGAGCAGACGCCGGAGACCGAGGCCGGGATCCGCCAGGCACTGACCCAGGACATGATCAAGTGGCAGTATCTGACGGGCGTGCCGGACCCGAGCCTGGTCAGCCCGGACACGTGGACCCACGACTACCGGCTGGTCAGCCGGCCGGGCAACGACGAGGTGCAGCTGGCCCTGTTCCGGGACTACGCCACCAACGCGCCGCTGTACCCCGCCCTGCACGACTACCTGCGCGACACCCAGGTCCCGGTGCTGGCCACCTGGGGCCGCAACGACCCCATCTTCGGGCCGGACGGCGCCCGCGCGTTCGCCGACGACGCACCGGACGCGGAGATCCACCTGCTCGACGGCGGCCACTTCCTGCTGGAGTCCGACGTCGACGAGGTGGGATCCCTGGTGCACGACTTCCTGGACCGGCGCTCATGAACATCGCGTACCGAACGACCACCGTGGACGGTGTGCCGGTCTTCTACCGGGAGGCCGGCCCCGCGGACGCGCCGAAGCTGTTGCTGCTGCACGGCTATCCGGCGTCGTCGCACCAGTACCGCAACCTGATCCCGGCCCTCGCCGACCGGTTCCACCTCGTCGCGCCCGACTATCCCGGTTTCGGCAACTCGGGCGTGCCGGACCCGTCGACGTTCGACTACACGTTCGCGCACCTGACGGAGGTCGTCGAAGGGCTGCTCGAGCAGATCGGGTTCACCGGGCCGATGGGGATCTACCAGGAGGGCTACGGCGGCGCGATCGGGTGCCGGCTGGTCGACCGGCACCCGGACTGGCTGCGCTGGCAGGTCATCCAGAACGCCAACGCGTACGAGGACGGCCTCAGCGACGCCTGGGCGCCGCTGCGGGCGGTGTGGCGCGACCGCAACCCGGAGACGGAGGCGGCGCTCGTGCCGTACACGGAGGAAGCGGGTGTGAAGCTCATCTACACCCACGGCCACCGGGACGTCGAGGCGCTGAGCCCCGACAACTGGAACATGGACTCCTGGTTCCTGACGCGGCCGAACGCGCGGCAGGCACAGCTCGACCTCTTCGCGGACTTCGGGACGAACGTGGCGCTGTTCCCCGACTGGCAACGCGGGTGGCGCGAACGCCGGCCGCCGACGCTGATCGTCTGGGGCCGCAACGACATCTTCTTCGTGCCGACCGCCGGCGAGATGTATCTGCGCGACCTGCCCGACGCGGAGCTGGTCCAGTTCGACTCGGGCCACTTCGCGGTGGAGGACAGCCTCGACGAGATCGTGGAAGCGATCGAACGGTTCCACGACAAGCTCTAGCTCCGGGTCAACGGCCCGTTGTCGTGGTCGAGGCCGGCCACCCGCTCGGCCAGCGCCCGCCGGTCCACCAGCTCGGCGAAGACCTCGCGCAGGGCGGCCACGTCCTCGTCCGGCACCAGCAGGACGCCCTGCGCGCGCGTGGACTGCAGCACGCGGGCGGCGACGGGATGCCGTTCGGCGTGGTACGTGTCCAGCAGGTCGTCGCCCGACTCGCCGCGGATCACCGCCGCCAGCTTCCCGCCCAGGTTGAAGGCGTCCTGCAGGCCCAGGTTGAGACCCTGCCCGCCGGCGGGGGAGTGGACGTGCGCGGCGTCCCCGGCGAGGAACACGCGGCCGGTGCGGTACCGGGCGGCCTGCCGCGTCGCGTCGGTGAAGCGGCTGGCCCACCGGACCTCGCCGAGGGTGAGGCCGCCGCCGGCCAGGGCCTCGGCCACCTCGCCGGCGGACACCGGGTCGTCCTTGGCGGCCGCCGTCTGCCGCGGACCGGCCGCCAGCACCCGGAAGACGCCCTCGCCGAGCGGCAGCACGGTGAGCAGGCCGTCGCCCTTCGGCTCCGGGAGCGTCCACCGGGTCGGGCCGCCGCCGACCAGCGTGACGTCGGCGACCAGGGCGCACATCCGCCCGTCGCGGCCGGGAAAGTCGACACGCAGTCCGTTGCGGACCACGCTGCGGGCACCGTCGCAGCCGACCAGGTAGCCCGCCCGCATCCCGTTCACCGTCACCCCCGACGCGTCCTGGCTGAACGAACCGACCGGCTCGCCGTACCGGATCTCGGCGCCCAGCCCGGTCGCCCAGGCCGCCAGGCGCTCCTCGACGCGGGCCTGCGGGACGCCGATCTGGTACGGGAACGGCGTGCGCAGCGTCGAGTAGTCCAGCGGGATGCCGGCGAAGTGCCCACCCGGCAGCCGCGCCGACGCCACGGCCAGGATGTCGTCGAGGAGCCCGCGGTGTGCCAGCACCTCGGCCGACCGGGGCTGCAGGTTCAGCGCCTTCGACTGGCCGGTCCGCGCCGCCAGCCGTTCGAGCACCACGACCCGGGCGCCGCCGAGGGCGAGCTCGCCGGCCAGCATCAGGCCGGTCGGGCCGGCCCCGGCGACGATGACGTCGGTGCTCATGCGCGCAGGTCCCACTTCTTCGTGTAGTACAGGTGGAACAGGAACGTCGGCGCGACGATGACGGGCCAGCTGACGTTGAGCACGCCGGTGGCGAAATCGAGCGGCAGCAGATAGGCCGCGGCCAGCGTGACGGCGACGTTGAGCAGGCCGGCACAGCCCCAGACGAACGTCAGCACCCGCATGCCGTGCCGGAACCGCCGGTCGGTGTCCCACCTGGACTCCCAGGCGCGCAGCCCGTCGGGGCCGACCTTGGCCAGCACGAAGGCGCGGTAGAGGTACATCGGCGCCGGCCGGCCGACGAACACCGACGCCAGCAGCCAGACCGCGACCAGGCCGCCGAGCAGGCCGCCCCAGGCGTCGCGGATCAGCATCGTGCGGGCGTCCCCGGTCATGGCCGAGACGCCGAGGCTCAACGCCACGACGGAGAGCACGAACAGGGCCAGGAAGTCGACGGTGCGACGGCGGACGAAGCGGACGACGATCGCGACCACCGGCACCACACCGGAGAGCAGCAGCGACCACCACTGGCTGACGCCGGCGGTGCGCAGGCCGTAGAACACGAGCAGCGGGAGGCCGAAGTCGACCAGCATCGGCACGAGCAGGGCGACGCGGTTGAGGGGCTTGGCCGGGCGGGTTTCGAGGGTCATGGTCACGAGGGGTCCTTCCGGGTGGCGCGGGTGAACAGGGCGACCAGCTCGGCCGCGTAGCCGTGCGCGTCGAGGTCGGGGCGCCCGGCCGCGGCGTCGATCGCCGCGCGCAGGGTCACCGCCATCACGACCGGGTCGAAGGAGCGGAACTCGCCCGCCTCCTGGCCCGCCCGGAACAGCGTGACCAGCCGGGCGATCGGGTCGTCGACGTCCTCGGCGCGCACCAGCGGCGCGCCGTCGTCGGTGCGGGCGTTCGCCGCGATCTCCATGACCGCACGGATGGCGGTCGGGTGCTCGGCGATGAACTCGAGGTTGGACTCGATGTAGGCGGCGAGCAGTTCCGTGGGCGTGCCGCCGGCCCGGAGCCGCTTGCCCATGTGCTCGGCGGCCTCGCTGAGCACCGCGCCGGTGACGGCCCGGACCAGCTCGGCCTTGTCGTCGAAGTGGTATGAGATCAGCCGCGTGCTGCTGATCCCCGCGCGCTTGGCGATCCGGGCGAACGACGCGTTGCCGTAGCCCAGCTCGGCGATCGTGTCGATCGCGGCCGTGACGATCTGTGCCCGCCGGGCGGCGGCCGTCACGGAGTCGTTTACTCGCATGAGTAAAGTTTTACTCGGTCAAGTAACAAACGTCAACCGGGTTGCGGATGGGGTTCGTGATCCGGTAGACCTGTGCGGACCGCACGAGACGAAAGGAGGGACGAGCAGATGAACGCCATCCTCGTGCCCGCACCTTCGCTCGCGTCGCCGTCGCGCTGACGCCGAGACCCCAGGGCGGGCACACCACCGCAGTTAGGAACCTGTGTGCCCATGACAACGCTGCGCCCGATCACCGGGCCGGACGAACTCGACCTCTTCTGCCAGCTCCGCTACCAGCTCGACAAGGAACTCGCCCGTGACCTCGCCGAAGGGCGGCGCCGGCCGGAATGGCTGTGGGTGGCGCTGCGCGGCGACCACGTCGTCGCCCGGATCGGCTGGTGGACCTTCCGGCCCGGCGAAGCGCCGTACGTGATGGACTTCTTCGACTTCGACGACTCGCCCGACGGCATCGAGGTCGCCCTGAAGCTGTTCGAGGCCGCCACCGCCGCCGTCTTCCCCGAGGGCGGCACGCTGCCGCAGTACATCCGCTTCACCCCGCCCGACTGGCATGACGAGCCGGCCGCCCGGAAGGTGGTCACCGACCGGATCACCGCGCTCGAGACCACCGGCGCGCGCCTGCTCGTCGAACGGCTCCGGCTGGAATGGCTGCCCGAGCGCGGCGTTCCGTCGACCCCGGGCCGCCTGTCGTACCGTCCGGTGGCGGACCGCGCCGAGCTGGTCGGCCTGATGACCCAGGTGCTCGAGGGCACGCTCGACGCGCACAGCCAGGCGGAGCTCAAGCGGTTGAGCCCGGCCGAACAGGCGGCCCAGCAGTACGACGAGGAGCTGCTCGGCTATCCGTCGCCCCGCGAGTGGTGGCGGGTCGGGGTGCTCGGCGACGGCACGCCGGTCGGATTCGTGATCCCGGGCCGGAACTCGTACAACCCGATCATCGCCTACATCGGTGTCGTGCCCGCCCACCGCGGCCACGGCTACATCGACGAGCTGCTCGCCGAAGGCACCCGGCTGCTCGCCGCGGAGGGCGTGCCGCGGATCCGCGCGGCGACCGACGTCGGCAACGTGCCGATGGCGAAGGCCTTCGCCCGCGCGGGCTACGCCGTCTTCGAGCGCCAGGTCGACATGACCTGGGCGTAGCGGTGCAGGCCGGCCCGGACGCGCTGCTCACCTAGCTCGGGGAGCAACGCGGACACGTGCTCGGCCCCGATCGCGGCGAGCAGCGCGTGCGCGTCGTGGTCGGGGTCGGGCGTGCCGGACAGCTGGACGGCGATGTGCCGGTGCCAGAACCGGTACGCCCCGATCCGGTAGCGCGCGCCCGGCGACGCCGTCTCGGACATCCGCCCGAGGTCCAGGTGCTCCAGCAGGTAGTCCAGGTAGGCGTCGAGGAAGGCCGCGAGCCGCTCGGCCGGCGGCGCGCCCGGCCCGAGCGGCGGCGGTCCGTGCAGGATCGCCTCCTGCAGCTCCCGCTCCCGCGCGTCGAGCAGCGCGACGCCCAGCCCCGCCTTGTCGCCGAACCGGCGGAACAGCGTCCCCTTGCCCACCCCGGCCGCGGCGGCGATCTGGTCCATGGAGACCGCGGCCACGCCGTGCTCGGCGAACAGCCGGGCGGCCGCTTCGAGCACCGCCGCCCGGTTGCGGGCCGCGTCGGCGCGCTCCTTGGGCGGCGCGGACCGGAGCAGCTCGATCGGCGTTGCGGAATCGGACTGCAGTCCGCTACTGTTCTCAGGCACAACCGGACTATAGTCCGTCTACCCTGGGAGGGCCACATGACCACACTGATCACGCGCGACGAGCTCCGCGCGGCGATCGACGCCGGCACGGTCACGGTCGTCGACGCGCTGGGCGGCGACTACTGGGCCAAGCAGCACCTGCCCGGCGCCGTGCCGCTGGCACCGACGGAAGTCGCCGAGCGGGCGGCCGAGCTGCTGCCCGATCGCGCGGCCGCGATCGTCACCTACTGCTCGAACGTCGCGTGCCCCAACAGCGGGCAGGTCGCCGACCAGCTGGGCCGGCTCGGCTACGGCAACGTCCGCAAGTACCGCGAGGGGATCGAGGACTGGGTGGGCGCGGGCCTGCCCACCGAGGTCGCCTGATCGCAGGCGCGGGCGGCCGCCATCGGCCGCCCGCGCTATCGGGACCGCGCGTGGGCGCCGACGGGCCTGGCCGGCAACCCGTCGAGGATCTCGTCGAGGCGCTCGAGCATCGGGTCGTCGGCGTCCGCGGTGTAGTCGTCCGGTCGGGTGGCGTCCTGGCCCCGCGGCACGCGCAGCAGTCGCAGCAGGACGGTCAGCGCGGTCACGACGATCAGGTTCACGGCCAGTGCGACCAGTCCGACGTAGACGGTCTGGCCGGTGTCGCCGATCGCCATGCTCGAACCGCCGAAATGCGCCTTGACGACGCTGCCGTTCGCGGCCACCTGCGGGATGTCCCAGAGCAGCACGATGCCCGCCCCCAACCCCGTGAGGATGCCCGCCACCAGCGCCCGCCGGTCGAACCAGGCCGTCGCCAGGCCGAGGAACACCGCCGGGATCGTCTGCAGGATGATCACCCCGCCGATGAGCTGGAGATCGACGGCGTACGAGCGGTCGAGCAGCACGATGAACGCGACCGCGCCGAACTTGACGACCAGCGACGCCCAGCGGCTCACCCGGGCCTCCTCGGCCGCCGCCGCGTCGGGGCGCAGGTAGGTGCGGTAGATCGAGCGCGTGAACGCGTTCGCCGCCGAGATGGACATGACCGCGGCCGGGATCAGGGCGGCGACGCCGAGGGCCGCGTACGCGATGCCGGCCGACCAGCCCGGGAACAGCTGCTGGAACATCAGCGGCATCACCGTGTTGAGGTCGCCGTCGAGCGGCCGGATGCCCTCCGACAGGGCGAAGAAGCCGAGCAGCCCCATCAGGCCGAGCACGAGACAGTAGACCGGCGCCGCGGCGATGTTGCGGCGGACCGTCGCCCGATCCTTGGCGGCGAGCATCCCGGTCACGGCATGGGGGTACGCGAAGACCGACAGCACCGAGCCGACGACCAGCGTGACGAAGCCGAGCTGGCCCGTCTCCGGCAGGAGCAGCCCGTCGCCCGGGTTCGGTGTGCTGGCGAAGTGGGCGCCCGCCCGCCGGAAGATGCCGGCCCAGCCGCTGGACATCGCGACGACGAGCAACGCCGACAGCACGACCCAGGCCAGCAGGACGTCCTTGGCGATGGAGAGCAGTGCCGGCGCCCGCAACCCGGACCGGAACGTGCTGAGCGAGACCACACCGACGGCGGCGAGCAGCGGCCACTCGCCGGTCACGCCGACCGTCCGGAAGACCGCCCGCAGGGCCAGGAGCTGCACGGCGACGTACGGCATGGTGGCGACGATGCCGGTGAAGGCGACGAGCGCGCCGAGCCCCGGCGAGCCGAACCGGGCGCGGGCGAACTCGCCCGGGGTCAGCAGGCCGTGCCGGTGCGCCACGGACTAGATCCGGGCCGTGAACACGAAGGCCAGCGGCGTCGTGACGATCGCGAACGGCACCGCGAAGAAGCCGACCGCGCCCACGCCGTAGGTCAGCGCCGGCACGGCGACGAACGTGTACGCGGTGTACATCGTGCCGCCGAGCAGGAACCAGGTGACCCAGTTGCCGAACGCCCGCCCGCCGACACCCCATTCCTCGAGCGTGTGGATGTCCTGCGTCCGCCGCCAGCGGGCCGCCGCGAAGCCGAGCAGCAGCATCGCGGCCATCAGCGCGCCGAAGACCGCGACCTCGACCGTCACCGCCAGCCGTCCCGCCGCTCGCGGGTGGCCAGGTGCACGACCGCGATGGCCAGGATCGCCAGCACCGCGCACATGAGCTGCCACCAGTAGAAGAACGGCAGGCCCCACAGCGCCGGCTCGAGCCGGTTGTAGAGCGGCGTCAGCAGCGGAGCGATCGTCGGCGGAACCAGCAGCAGGTACCAGGTCCGGGATGGGCGAGCACGCCGCGCCATCGTCGCCTCCTCGATGTCACCGGACGGGGACCGATTGATCACAAACGGTGGGCATCGAGAAAGCAAAGACGTATCGCCACTGTCCCTATAGGGCAGTCTTATACGTTGATGTGGATCATCCGGTGGGCGAGCAGGCGGGCGGCCGGTGACAGCGGGCCGTCACGGAACAGCAGCCCGTACGTGACCTCGACGGGCGGGTCGAGCCGCCGGACCACGGCACCCCGGGCGGCGGCCTCCCGCGCGTAGCGGTCGGAGACGAACGCGGCGCCGGCGCCGGCCAGCACGAGCGGGACGATCGACTCGCGGTGGGCGCTGCGTACCGCCGGCCGCATGACGACCGTGTGCGCGGCCAGCGCGGCCCGGATCGCTGCCCGGGCCGCGGTGAAGCCCTTGAGGGTGTCGACGAGCGCCATGCCGTCGAGCGCGGCGAGGGGGAGCGGGTCGGGCTGCGCCGCCCAGCCCGGCGGCAGGACGAGGCTGACGCGGCGCGTGCCGAGCGGGTGACCGCGCAGCTCCGGATGCCGCAGCGGCAGGTAGGTCAGGCCGAACTCGCAGTGCCCGTCGAGCAGCAGCCGCGCGATGTCGTCCTCGTCCCGCGGCGCGAACAGGCGCACGGACAGGTCCGGGCGCGCCTGTCGCAGGTCGGCCAGCACCTCGGGCAGCTCGACGGCCAGCACGTCGTGCACGGCGAGGTTGAGCACGCCGGCGCTGTCCTGCCCCCGTGCGGCGGCGCGGGCGGCCGTGACGTCGTCGAGCACCCGGCGGGCCGGGCCGAGCAGCGCCTTACCGTCGCCGGTGAGCGTGAGCCTGCGGTGCCGCCGGTCGAACAGCGTGACGCCCAGATCCCGTTCCAGCGCCCGGATCGACTGCGACAGCGACGGCTGGGCCACGTGCAGCGCGGCCGCGGCGCCGCTCACGCTGCCGTGCTCGGCGACGGCCACGAAGTACGCCAGGCGCCGGAAGTCCACGCTCAGCCCCGCACGTGGCCGACGAACGCGGCGGCGATCGCGGTGAGCTCGATCGGGCGGTGCACGAGGCCGTACGCGAGGCGCAGCGGTGGATCGACGGCGCGCACGACGGCGCCCCGCGCGACCAGGTCCGGCGCCGCCGCGTCCGGCAGGAACGTCGCGCCCACGCCGGCGAGCACGAGGGCGTCGGACAGGTCACGCTGTCCATTCTCGACAACCAGCTGCGGCATCACGCCCGCCGCACGGATGGCGGCCTGGACCATCCGGTGCTGGCTCGGCCCGTGCGGCACGGCGATCAGCGGGTGCTCGTCGAGAATGGACAGCGGCACCGGGCCGGCGGGCAGCTCGGTCCCGGGCGGGAAGGCGAGCAGGAACGCGTGCCGGCCGAGCACGATCGTGGACAGGTCGTGCAGCGGCGCGGGCAGGTAGGCCAGGCCGAGCTCGCTCGCGCCGTCGCGGACCCGGGTGAGCACGGTGTCGTCGCCGGTCGTGCGGTCCGGGACCCGGTCGACGTGCACGAGGACGTCCGGGCGGGCGGCGACGAACGAGCCGACCAGGGCCGCGCCGGGATGGGCGGCCAGCGGTGCGCCGGCGACCAGTTCCAGCACCGGTTGCTGGTGGCCGCCGACCGACGCGTCGAGGCGGGCGACGTCGTGCATGAGCTGGCGGGCCGGCCCGACGAACCGGCGGCCCGCCCCGGTGGGCACGACACCGTGTGCGGCGCGGCGGAAGAGAGCCACGCCCAGCTCGCGCTCGAGCGCCTTCACCGACTGTGAGAGCGTGGGTTGGGCCAGCTTCAGCGCCGCCGCGGCCCGACCGAAACCGCCATGCTCGACCACGGCCAGGAAGTTGCGTACCTGACGCGGGTCCATCGCGACAGTGTCGCCCGCACGACGCCTTTTCCGAAAGGCCGACTCGGCCCCCATCGGCTTCCTACGATGGGCGGATGGACTACCCGCGGATGGCCGCGGAGACGGACCGCGTCGAGCCCGCGCCGCGGCGGATCCGGGGTCTGCTCGGCGGCGCCGTCGTCTTCGACACGACGTCGGCGCGGTACGTCTGGGAGTGGCCGAACTACCCGCAGTACTACATCCCGTTCGGCGACGTCGACCGGCGTTTCCTGGTCGACGAGGAGCACCCGCGACGGTTGCGGCGGGGCACGGCGCGGCGGTACGGGCTGCGGGCCGGCGACACGGAGCGACCGGGCTCCGTGCGGGTGTTCGAGGCGGACGCGCTCGCCGGCGTGGCCGGGCACGCCCGGTTCGACTGGGCCGCGCTGGACGCGTGGTTCGAGGAGGACGAGCGGATCTTCGTGCACCCGCGCAACCCGTACGTCCGGGTCGACGCGCTGCGGTCGACGCGGCACGTGCGGGTCGCGCTCGACGGGGTCGTGCTCGCGGAGACGCGTACACCCGTGCTGCTGTTCGAGACGGGTTTGCCGACGCGCTACTACATCGACCGCCGCGACGTGTCGTTTTCGCACCTGACGCCCTCGCCGACGCAGACCGCCTGTCCCTACAAGGGCATCACCAGCGACTACTGGTCGGTCGACGGCGCGGACGTCGCGTGGTCCTACACCTATCCGACCGCGGCGGTCGCGGCCGTCGCGGACCTCGTGGCGTTCTACAACGAGCTGGTCGACATCGCGGTCGACGGGACGCCGGTCGAGCGGCCGCGTACCCACTTCGTGCGCTGAGTCAGGCTTGCGCCCGGATGGTGGCGACCGCTTCCGCGATGGCGCCCGGGTGCTGCATCGGGAGGAAGCCGTGTGCGGCGCCCGGCACGACGCGGTGCGCACCGCGCGGCACGGCCGCGGCCATCGCCTGGTGCATCGCGTCGATGCCCGCGTGGGCCCGGGCCACCAGGTCCGCGTCGGCGAACCGCGTCCAGACCGGGTTCTGCGCACCGGCGGTGAGCACGACCAGGGGCACGTCGGGCAGCGGGCCGCCCGCGCGTAGCTCGGCGTGGACCTCGGTGTCGAAGTTGCGGGTCTCGGCGATCGCGACGCGCCACTGGTCGAGGTGGTAGTCGGTCAGCGCGTCCCGCTCGGCGGCCGGCCAGGCGGCGTAGAGCTGGGCGTACTGGCCCCGGGCCGCCGCCTTCTGCTCGTCGGTCAGGTCGGGGATCGCGTCCGTGTAGCTCTTGATCTCCGCGTCGAGCGCCCTCGCCTCGGGCGGCAGGAAGTCGAAGATGTCCTCGTGGCCCGGGTCGAGCAGGAGCAGGCCGGCGACCTCGGTGGGGAAGAGCTGGGCGTAGCGGCGGGCGTAGAAGGCGCCCAGCGAGTGGCCGGCGAGGATGACCGGCCCGGCCACGTCGGCCGCGCTGAGCAGTGCGCGCAGTTCCTCGGCCACCTCGGCGGCGGAGCGTGGCAGCGGGGCCGCATCGCTCCAGCCCGTGCCGGCCCGGTCGTAGGTCACCGCGTCGCCGCTGTGCCGTTGCGCCGCCAGGAAGTCGAGGCCGACCAGGCCGGCGCCGGGCAGGAACACCACGGTGGGTGTGCCCGCGCCGGACTCGCGGTGCAGCCAGAGTTTGCGGTCGCCCACGGCGTACCGCTGCCCGAGGTTCGTCATGATCTCAATAGTCGCACACTTGCGAACAGTGTCAAATGTGAGAACATCGACCGGTGGACACGGTCGAGCTTCTGGTGCATCCGGTGCGGCTGCGGATCGTGCACGCCCTCTCGGGGGACCGCACGGTGACCACCGCGCAGCTCGTGGAGCGCATGCCGGACGTGTCGAAGGCCACGGTCTACCGGCACGTCGCGGTGCTCGCGTCCGCCGGGATCATCGAGGTGGCGGGTTCGCAGCAGGTGCGGGGCTTCGTCGAGCGGAGCTACCGGCTGCGCCGGGACCGGGCGACGATCCCGGCCGACCGTGTCGCCGCCGCCACGCCCGACGAGCTGCGCCAGGCGTTCGCGGCCGCGATGGCGACGCTGATCGCCGAGTTCGACGGCTACCTGGCCGGCGACGGTGCCGACCCGGCGGCGGACCTGGTCGGGTTCCGGCAGCACGCGATCTGGCTGTCGGACGAGGAGCGCGCCGACCTGGTCGCGGCGATGCGGGCGGCGCTGGTGTCCCGGGTCGGCAACCCGCCGGCGCCGGGCCGGCGGGCGCACCTGCTGAGCCCGATCCTGTTCCCGATCGGCTGAGCATTTGTGTGCTACTGGGCGGTAGGGCAGGATCCTGGCATGGACCTGGGGCTGGCGGACCGCGTGTACGTGCTGACCGGCGCCACCCGCGGGCTCGGCTTCGCGACGGCGCGCTGCCTGGTCGACGAGGGCGCCCGGGTGGTCGTCTCGTCCCGGCACCGCGCACACGTCGACGCCGCGGTCGCTGAGCTCGGTGGTCTCGGCAAGGTCCAGGGCCTGGTGGCCGACCTCGCGGACCCCGAAACGGCGGCCCGCCTGGTCGCGCTGGCCCTCGAGTCGTTCGGCCGGCTCGACGGCGCGCTGGTCTCCGTGGGCGGCCCACCGCCCGGCACGGCCCTCGGCGTGTCCGACGACGACTGGCGCACGTCGTTCGAGACGGTGTTCCTCGGCGCGGTCCGCACGGCCCGGGTCCTCGCGGCGGCGCTGCACTCCGGCGGCGCGATCGGGCTCGTGCTGTCGTCGTCGGCCCGCACACCGATCGAGAACCTCGGCATCTCCAACGGCTTCCGCCCGGGCCTGGTGGGCGTCGCGAAGGACATGGCGGACGAGCTGGGCCCGCGGGGCGTGCGGGTGGTGAGCCTGCTGCCGGGCCGCTTCCTGACGGACCGCACCCGGGCGGCGTACGGCGACCCGGCCGACCCGACCCGCCCCCGCGCCGGCGCCGGCGACGACATCCCGCTGCGCCGCATCGGCGACGCGGCCGAGTTCGGCCGCACGGCCGCGTTCCTGCTGTCCCCGGCAGCGTCCTATGTGACCGGTTCGTCGATCGCCGTCGACGGCGGGCTGATCCGGGCGTTGTGACCCGCCCGACCAAGGCGGACCTGCTGGCCGCCACGGAGAAGACCCTGCCGGACGTGATCGCCCCGGGCCTGCGCGTCATCTTCTGCGGGATCAACCCGGGCCTGTACTCGGCGGCGACGGGTCACCACTTCGCGCGCCCGGGCAACCGCTTCTGGCCGGCGCTGCACCGGTCGGGCTTCACGCCGCGGCAGTTGGCGCCGGCGGAACAGCTGTCGCTGCTCGACGTGGGCCTGGGCATCACGAACCTGGTCGACCGCGCGAGCGCCCGGGCGGAGCACCTGTCGGCCGCGGAGCTGGTCGCCGGGGGAGCGGCGTTGACCGCCAAGGCGGAGCGCTGGGAGCCGCGCTGGATCGCGATCCTGGGTGTCACGGCCTACCGGGCGGCGTTCCGCCGCCCGAAGGCGGCGGTCGGCCCACAGCCGGACGTCGCGGGCCCGTCGCGCCTGTGGCTCCTGCCGAACCCGAGCGGCCTGAACGCCCACTTCCAACTGGACCGCCTGTCGGAAGAGTTCGCCCACCTCCGCGAGGCGGCGGAGTAACGGCAACCCGACGCGTGGCGCTCAGTCCGCGCGGTGGCGGGCGAGGCGTTCGCGGACCAGTTGGCCGAAGAGGCCGTTCGGTTGGCCGCAGGTCGTGCAGATGAGGTCTTCGTCCAGGCGGCCTGAACCGCACTGGTCGCACACGCCGTGGTCGCGCGGGTCGTGGTAGGCGCGCAGCGCTTCCACCAGCGCCCGGGCCGCCTCCGGGCTCAGCGTCACCGGGACCGTCACCGGCAGGCCCGAACCCGGTGCCAACGCGTCGATGCGCGTGGCGAAATCGGCGATCGCCGTGCGCACGTCGTCGGAGGTCGTCATCGCACCAGGATATGTACCGGCAAGCACGTGTGGGTGGCCGACCGCGACGGCTACACCGTCCGGGTCGTCAGCGGATCAGGATCTGGATCGCGACCAGGACCGCCAGCAGGTCCGGGCCGCGGATCACCTGGCGGATCATGTCGACCGGGATCGCGCCCATCGGGGTTTCGGCGACCGAGCCGCCGTAGACCATCGGGCCGCGGGTCGCCGCGCGGTAGACGGCGGCGGCTACGCCCGCGACGAGCAGCGCGGGGAGCCAGCGTGGGCCGGCGCCGACCGGCGGGATCGTCGCCAGCCAGAACAGCGTGGCCACCAGCGTCGGCACGATCAGGTGCGTCAGCTTCAGGGCACCGTCGCCGCCGCCCACGGCCCGGCGTAGGCCCGCCGAGCGGGAGATGCCGCGCAGGCCGCCGGCGAAGCGGTCCGCCGCCAGGAACGCCGCCACCACCTGCACGCCGCCGGCCACCGACGGCAGCGCGGCCTGCACCGCGTACACCGCGAGGATCAGTGCCACCCACCAGCCGACCGCGGCGCGGTTGCGGGCGATCCGGCGGACGTCCGCCTGCAGCAGCACCCACCATCGTGGGCCGGCGCGGAAGCGGCCGCTGCGCACCCGGCCCACCGCGCGCCAGCGCTGGTTCTCGACCACCGCCGCGAGCATCGACGGGTCGAGGAGCAGCACCGCCGACGACGCCGCCGACGCGAAGCGGGCGCCGGTCGACAGCGACGCCCGGTCGATCCGCGGCAGTGCCCGCACCGCCAGCACCAGCAGCACCGCCGCGGGCGCCAGGCCGGCGAGCGCCACCGCGGGCAGCACCGCCCCCGACGGCCGGCCGGGTGCCCAGCCCCACAGGCCGTGCGTCAGCACCACCGCGAGCACCACGACGCCACCGACACCCGCCAGCGCCGTGGCGGGCCAGCGGATCCGACGGGTCGGCCACGACTGCGCGGCGACCGCGCCCGCCGCGAAGGCCGTGCCCCAGCCGAGGCCGGCCACCGCCGCCCAGACGTAGCCGCCCGAGCGGCCGATCGCGGCGGCCGCCGCGCCGAGCACCGCCGCGCCCAGCGCCGCCGCCAGCAGCAGGCCCGCGAACCGGGGCGCGAGCAGCGACCGCCGGGACAGCGGCGTGCTCGCCAGCCAGCTCTGCACCGCCGGGCCGACGACGCCGTCGCGCTGGTGCGGCGGGCCGCGCGCGGCGAGACAGGCTCGCTCCGGCTCGCGTTCCTGTCCACGATCGCCAAC